>QNBZ01000146.1 GCA_003644295.1 Planctomycetota bacterium | reverse complement strand
TGCACTTTTTACAGATATTTTTAAAACAGAAAGGGTTGTAATATACAGAGAGAAGGCAAGCGGTCTGGAGCCGCTTTACATACCAACAAAGGTTAATAATGTAAGTGTTATTGAACGCTCAGTACCTGTTGTGGCTGTGACCACGATCGGGAAGGGTGTTGTCGGAACAATGACTGTTAAGCTGATACCTGGAAATAATAATGTCCTGCTTGATACAAACCCATTTGTTGAGACAGACCTACAGTACTCTGCCAATGTTGCTATTGCTGTCGCCAAACAGCTTGCAAAAAATTATGCTTATGACAGAGATTTCATAATATCCTTTAATGTTGATAGCCAGCTAATAGGCGGCGAGAGTGCAGGTGCGGCAATGACAATTGCTGCATTCGCAGCTATAGAAAATAGAAAAATAAGGGATGATGTTGCCATAACAGGAACAATAAATCCGGATGGAAGGATAGGGAAGGTTGGTGGGGTGTTAGAGAAGGCCAAAGCTGCTGCCGATGCTGGCTATACCATATTTCTGGTTCCAAAAGGGCAGAGCAAAATAACATATTACGAAGAAAAAGTGAAGAAAGAGCCGTTTGGATTCGGTATATACATATACAATCGTTACTATGTGCCAAAAACTATAGATATAAAGGAAATGGCAAAAAAGGAATGGGGAGTGAATGTGATAGAGGTTGAGAACATAGAAGATGCTATAAGGTACATGGTGGAATAGTATGAAAACGGACGTTGAAAAAACAAAGGCATTGCTTAAGAATGTCAAGCGGATAGAGATAAAAACAAAACACTTAGTAGACGGCTTGCTTACAGGTGCGTATCACTCTGTGTTTAAAGGAAGAGGCATAGAGTTCAGCGATGTAAGGGAGTATATGGTTGGTGATGATGTGCGCAACATTGACTGGAAGGTTACAGCGCGTTTTAACCAGCCTTATGTAAAAGAGTTTGTTGAAGAGCGTGATTTAACACTTTACATACTATTTGACGTGTCTGCAAGCAATCTTTTTGGAAGTGAGAGAGACAAGAAAAGCATTGCCATTGAAGTTGCAGCCTCGCTAATGTTTGCCGCTCTTCGTAACAACGATAATGCTGGTCTTGTTATGTTTACTGAAAATGTGGAAAAGTTCTTTAGAGCAAAAAAGGGAAAAAAGCATATTCTTCGCATGATAAGAGAAATGCTTTTTTATATGCCCGAAAGAAAAGGTACCAACATAGGAAATGCCATGCGGTTTATTTCAAAAATAGCAAAGAAAAGAAGCGTGGTTTTTATAATCTCAGATTTTTTAGCACAGGAAGATTTCGAGCATGAGTTAAGATTGCTTAAGCACAAACATGATGTCATAGCTGTATGTATAAGGGATGAACGCGAGTTGGAATTGCCTGATATTGGTTATATTGAAGTTGAAGATGAAGAAACAGAAGAACAAATGCTTATAGATACATCAGACCCGAACTTCAGAACAGCATATGTAAAAGTTATGAGGGAAAAGGACGAAAAGCTTGCTAAGCTAATGAAACGATGCGGGGTGGACTTCATAAAAATAATGACGCATGAAAGCTTTGAAATCCCACTGAAGAGATTTTTCATGTTAAGAGAAAAAAGGATGAGGTAATATGCATTTTGAGTTCATGAATCCTGCCATGCTTGTACTATTACCGGTCGTGGCTTTTGTTTATATATTCATAAATCGCATGTTGAAAAAGAAGCGCAGAGATGCAATCAAATTCAGTGCAGTGTATGGAATAAAGCTCATAGCGAAAAGTGTTAAAAAACGGGATTTGATATTTGTTACTCTGACACTGCTTTCCCTAACAATGCTGATTATTGCACTTGCAGATCCACACATACCTCTTGCTCAGGAAAAGGAGGGTGTAAACGTGGTGCTTGCGATAGATAGTTCAGGCTCTATGCAGGCGACAGATTACAAACCAAGCAGGTTTGAGGCAGCAAAACAGGCAGCAAAGATTCTGATAAACAACTTGCAGCCAAAGGATTACGTAGGTGTGGTCATTTTTGAATCTGGTGCAACAACAGCCGCTTATCTAACCCCATATAAGGAGAGGGTGATAGAAAAACTCAATTCCTTACAACCCAAAGAAGGTAGAACAGCAATAGGTGATGGTTTAAGTTTGGCTGTGGATATGGCTGTATCCATACCTAACAGAAAGCGCGTAGTCATACTTTTGAGCGATGGTGTTAACAATGCAGGTGTTGTCAGTCCGGAAGAGGCAATACAGTTCGCTAAATCAAAAGGTGTGCAGGTTTATACTGTTGGTATGGGATCAGAAAAGCCTGTGGTAATAGGCTATGATTGGTTCGGTAGGCCACAGTATGCTGAACTTGACGAAGCACTTCTCAAAAAAATAGCAAAAGAAACAAACGGCCTGTATTTTAAATCAGTTAATGAGCAAACTTTGAGTCAGATTTACGCAACAATAAGCCAGAAAATAGAGAGGGAGAAGGAGCTGGTAAGCATAAAAGATTGGTTCATATTCCTTGCACTTGTAATACTCCTGGTTGAAATATATTTGAGGTATGGAAAGTACAGGGTGATGCCATGAAATGGGGAGTTGTGATTTTGGTAATCCTGTTATTAATACCTTCTGTGTATGCAAAGAAAATAACGATTATGAAAGAGGTTGTAAGCAATAAGGTGAGTGTGACTGATAGCGTGAGAGTTTCGCTGCACATAAGCAATCCTTTTAATAAATCGGTGATGCTTCAAATAAGGGATAAGAACATAATAGGGAATAATGGCTTTGACATACAATGCATGGAATATGAAGCCAGGCCGGGAGAGAGCGTACTTACTTATGATCCAATAACACCGTTTTCTGCTGGAAAATATACACTTGACAGAGCTCATGTAAGCTATGTTAATCCTGAAACTGGTCAGCAGGAAGAGGTGGAAAGCAATTCTGTTAGTATAGAGGTTACGGGTTCAGGGCAGAAAGCCCAGGGTATAACCACGCTCTATGCATGTAACGGGCAGTACATTAGATCAACATCCTATTCTTACGGATCAAGTACAAGCATAACCATAAGTTCTGGCGGAATGCAGATAAGCAATAATATCATGTCTTCTTCACCAAATCAGCAGAGTCCGGACCAGCGCATCCAACAGAATCAACTCGATCAGGATATGCAGGCTGTAAAAAAACAGATGGAAAGAGAGATGGAAAAACAGAATGAGTTGAGAAAGAAGGCGGAACAGGAGATTATGAATAACAGCAAGGTAAGGGAGATGCATGAGGAGCTTGTAAGACAGGGATATAACATGACATCAAAAAGCATTGATGTTGATGAAAATGCTAATGGTAACTTTGAGTTTATATATGAAATGAATGGGAGTATAGCAAGGATAAAAGGAACATTAAACAATGGCACTGTAGAGAATATAACCGTCGAGAGAAGTGATGAACAGAAAATAGTTAAAAGCTTACTGCGCGATCCAGCATTCAGGCAGTATGACAGCATGCTGCGTAAAGAAGGTATGGAAAGAACTAATTTCAGCGTTACTGGTAACTGGAATAAAAGCACTGTCAGCGTGAGCTATGAGAAGAATGGAAAAGAGGAAGCAAAGATAGAAGTGGAGATGGAAAAGGGAAAAGTCAAAAACATAAAGGTGAATCGAAACAAAGAAAATGCCATATACCTGTTCATCATACCTCTTATCTTGATACTTCTTGTGTTCGCCATGTATTATCTTTACAAAAAACTCAAGAAAAGAAAGGAAAGGACAACAGTAGAGGTTAATATGATGCCTGTTAAAAAGGAAGAAAATTATACGAATGTTGCGAAAAAAATACTTGATGAGGCAAGGGTAATGTATAAGAAGAATATGAAAAAAGAGGCACATGCAAAGCTTGCGTATGCAGTTAGATATTATCTGGCAAGAAAGCACAGCATAAAGAAAGAACTGACGAATTCAGAATTAATAATGCTCCTTAAAAAACAAAAATATGACAGGAAATTCATAAATGCTGCAAGAAAGAATCTGAACAAATGTGCACTTGTGGAGTTTGCAAAGTATACACCCTGTAAAAAAGATTTTGATCTGCTGGTGGAATGGGCAAGAAAAGTAATAGATTCTGTCTAATAATGATTAAATACTGTGAGTTAACAATGCCGTTTATTCAGAAATTTTATCTTTATCAGAAAATTCTTTTTACTTAAATTAGAAATTCCAAAATATAAAAGTGAATTCGTATGCAAAGGGGTTCTGTGATGTTTTTTGTTTTAATCCCCTTTATTTTGGTTTTTCTTTATCTTTTACCCTCTTCCCTAAAAGAGTTTCTTATTCTTGTTCCAAAAAACCCCAATCCCTGGAGCGTGTTTTTCTCATCTTATGTCCATTCCTCTTTCTGGCATTTCTTGAACAATTTAGTTGGATATCTGGTTTTGATACTTCTGATATTTTACCTTGAAGAAAACAGAAGCTTTTTTCATTATTTTTCTTTTCTTAATTTCATTCTTCTTCCATTGCTTTCTTCCTTTCTGGTGATTGTTGCACTTTCCAGCTTTTCTGAATCCTTGGGCTTTTCCGCTGTTGTTTCCGGATTCAACGGCTATCTTTTATATTCTGTTTACATGCACCTTAAGAAAGAATATTTCAAAAACCTGAATTGCTCTTTTCTCTGGCTTCTTTTAATAATTAATTTTGCTCTTTTCTCCTTATCAAGCAGGCCAGAGTTTCTTTTTCTCCTTCTTCCACTCCT
>QNBZ01000145.1 GCA_003644295.1 Planctomycetota bacterium | reverse complement strand
TTTGAAAATGATGTTGTTCTTGACCCATTTTTGGGCAGCGGCACAACTTCCTGGGTCGCCAAAAAACTGGAAAGAAACTCTATTGGATACGAAATAAGCCCAGAATTCCTGCCACTGATAGAGGAGAAATTAGACATACGCCAAAAAATGATTCTCGACGATTTTGACTGTGAGATAATCCATCAGAACAAAGCAAACATAGACTATAGAGAAGCAATCAAACAACTACCTTATATTTTCAAGGACCCTGTTGAGTTCGACAAAAAAGTTGACCCCAGAAAACTACAGTTCGGCTCAAAAATTAACAATCATAACTCCAAGAGGGAAAAATACTACCGTGTAAAAAATGTAATTTCTCCAGAGCGGCTGATTATTGGAGATGGGCTGAAAGTGCGATTGCTGGGAATAAGAAAAAAGCCACACAAAACTCATCAAGCAATTGAGTTTCTTCGAGATAAAACTCGTGGACAAAAAGTTTTTATGAAATTTGACACCATAAAATATGATGAGAGCAACAATTTGCTTTGCTATATGTATCTCCAAAACAAAACTTTTCTGAACGCCCACTTAATAAAACAAGGGCTGGTAGATGTTGACACTTCTCTTGATTATAAATTCAAAGATAGATTTTTAACAACAGCGGGGAGCAACTAATGGCAAAAGAATGGATATTAAATAGCGCTATGAACAGATTCCAATTAAACTTCAAGCGTAATGTTGGTGCTGTCTCGGAAGAAATTAGAAAATGCACCCCAAGGAAATTAAGGGATTGGGAAGAGTATTATTTCTCAAATGTTAGGACAAAAGAACATATCGAGGTACTGGGGAGAAAACTATACATCAAGATTACGGAGGTTATTTCTGCAGAGGTTGAGGAAATTACAGAACAAGACTGCATTGAGTATATACACAATATGGTCATAAATAGAACCTTTGATGGGTATATGACTGAAATAAAAACTATTTATGGACAGTTGGAAGCTATATTAAACGAAAAGATTGAATCTGCACCAGACGAGTGGGACCGTCTATATAATGTTGACTTTTTTATCAAAATCAAAGATAAATATATCGGTCTTCAGATTAAACCGGCCAGTGGTGTTTCGCATATCCCTCAAATATTCAAGGAACAGGCCATACAATCCTATACGCATAAGGAATTTACAAAAAAATTCGGTGGTAAGGTTTTTTATGTAATTTCAATTAAAGAAGGTGGGAAGAAGAAAAAGATATACAATGCCGAAGTAATTGAAGAAATTAAAAAGGAAATTAAGAGACTAAAGAATTGAAAATTCTCGTAGCTACTACCAATCCCGGGAAAATCGCTGAACTCTCGGCGATGCTTGGGGACGGCTTTCAATGGCTCGGGCTTGCGGATTTTAACGGTATCGCTGAAATAAAAGAAGACGGCGAAACATTCGCTGAAAATGCCCGCAAAAAAGCGATGGGGTATGCGAAAGCAACCGGCCTGTGGACAATCGCTGATGACTCGGGCCTGGTTGTTGATGCGCTTAATGGCAAACCCGGTGTAAAATCGGCACGATTTTCAGGTGCAAAAGATGAAGATAGAACTCTGCTCGACCATAAAAACATGACAAAGGTTTTAGCGCTTTTGAGGGGTGTGCCAACTGAAAAAAGAACAGCAAGATTCGTTTGCTGTTTGTGTCTGGCCAGTCCTGAGAAAATCTTAATAGAAACCGAAGGAACATTAGAAGGAATCATAGCCGAAAAAGAAATCGGTGAAAACGGCTTCGGCTACGACCCTATATTCTTTGTGCCGCGCTTAAATAAAACCGTTGCTCAACTTTCCCGTGAAGAAAAAAACGCAATCTCACACCGCGGCAACGCTATCCGGAAATTAAAACCAGCAATAAAAGGCTACATCGTACCATCTTAGGGACAATTGCTCTCGTGTGGTATAATTCGGATGCTTCACTGCTCATCTTGGCTGGCGCAGGCCGCAGCAAAAACTAATGACTAACCCGTTCTTGACAGCACAGCCAGCAATACGTAAAGTGGCGACTATGGCGAAGAAACTCTACATTATTGACGGCCACGCACACATTTACGCCGCTTATTATGCCCCGATGAGTCGACAACTAACCAGCCCGTCCGGCGAACCGACCAAAGCTACCTATATCTTCACATCGGCTATTTTAGGCCTCGTCCGGAATCAGAAGCCGGATATGCTTGTCGTCGCAATGGATAGCAAGACCACGACTTTCAGAAGTAAAATTTACACCGACTACAAAGCTCACCGTCAGCCGATGCCAGACGATATGCCCGTTCAGATAGACCGAATTGAGCAGATACTTAAAGCAATGAACATACCGGTTTTGCGTCTCGACGGCTTTGAAGCTGACGACATAATTGGCACTCTCACAAAAAAAGCATCAGAAGATGGTATCGACTCCTACATCTGCGCAAAAGACAAGGATATGTATCAGCTTGTCGATGACCATACTTACATTTTCGATATCAAAAAAGGTGAAGTTCTTGATGCTGATACGCTGTTTGAAAAATATAAAATTCATCCTGAAGATTTTATTGATGTTTTGGCCTTACAGGGTGATGCTTCCGACAATGTCCCGGGCGTACCGCTAATTGGGGAAATGAACGCTGTTAAGATGATTCAACAATACGGTTCTCTCGATAAACTATACGAACACGCCGATGAAATTAAAGGCAAACGCGGCGAAAATCTACGCAAATTTAGAAAACAGGCCTATCTTAGCAAAAAGCTTGTTACCATAAACCGCAATGCGCCTCTGAAAATAAACTATGACGACCTCAAACTCACCGAACCGGACAAACCAAAGCTTTCCGAAATTTTTACCGAACTCGGCTTTAATCGATTTTTGGCGCAATTGGAAAAGGTACAGAGCTACAAAGGCACAGAGACACAAAGCCAGGCCAATCACCAATTACCAGTTACCAATTACCAACTTATAGATACGCAGGGGAAATTCGATGCTTTTTTGAGCGAACTCAAAAAGCAAAAGTTATTTGCCGTTGATGCAGAAACCACTTCTGTAAACGCTATGGGTGCAGAACTCGTTGGCGTTAGTTTTTCCTGGAGAGCGAATACGGGCTTTTACTTGCCTGTGAAGGCCCCGCTCGGCTCGAAGCGTCTTGATATGGCTATGCTCAGGCGGAAACTGGCGCCAATACTGGCCGATGAAAGCGTCAAAAAAATCGGCCAGAACATAAAATACGACATCCTTGTTTTGCAAAATGCACAGATGCCGATAAAGGCCGTTTTCTTTGACACGATGGTTGCTTCTTATTGCCTTGACCCACAGCGAAGCAGCTATTCCCTTAATAATATGGCGTCCGATTTCCTCGATTACCGGTGTATTCCAATATCAGCGCTCATCGGCAAAGGCAAAAACCAACTCACTTTTGATATGGTTGATACCGCTGCCGCCTGTGAATATGCTGCCGAAGATGCCGACATAACTTTTCAGCTTTACATTTATCTTAAGGACCGTCTTGAAAAACAGCCGGCCTTGAAAAAACTGTTTGAAGAAGTGGAAATGCCTATGGTCTCGGTGCTGGCGGCTATGGAATATAACGGCGTCTCGCTTGACGTTATGCTGCTTAAGAATATGTCCGGCCAACTCACCGATAAGTTGAAAACACTTACAGAAGAGATTTACAAACACGCCGGCTCTGTCTTTAACATCGATTCACCAAAGCAGCTTGCTGAAATACTTTTCGATGTGCTTAACCTCACATCCATTCGCTCCGGCAAGGCGGGCAGAAGCACAGACGCAGCGGTTCTGGAGCAATTAGCCGACCAACACCCAATTGTCAAGCTGATTCTTCAATACCGTCAACTAAACAAACTGAAAAATACTTACGTGGATAAGCTTGGCTCGTTGGTTAATCCGCGTACCGGCCGGCTGCATGCCTCGTTCAATCAGACCGCTACCGCTACCGGCCGATTAAGCTCCAGCAATCCGAATTTGCAAAATATTCCCATACGCACCGAGCTGGGCAAAAAAATCCGCTCCGCGTTTGTCCCCGGAAACAAGGACGATTACATTCTCAGCGCCGATTATTCACAAATCGAGTTGCGACTGCTGGCACATTTCTCGAAGGACAAAACGCTCACGGAGGCCTTTGTGGCCGACCAGGACATTCATCGCTTCGTTGCCTCGCAGATTTACAATGTTCCAATCGGGGAAGTAACCGACAAAATGCGTTCGAGCTGCAAGGCGGTCAACTTCGGCATCATTTACGGCCAGGGTGCTTTTGGGCTTTCGCAGTCAATCGGAATAAGCCGAGCCGAGGCGAAAAAGTTTATTGACGATTATTTTACTCGTTACAGTTCAATCCGCAAATTTATGGACAGCATAATTGCTACAGCGAAGCGCACCGGCTACGCTGAGACAATACTGCACCGAAGACGGAGAATCGAAAATCTAAACAGCAGAAACGCCAGCAAGCGTGCGCAGGCCCAGCGGCTGGCGGTCAATACGGTAATACAGGGTTCAGCGGCGGATTTGATAAAAGTGGCGATGCTCAACATCCATCGGAAAATCGAAGCCGAGAAACTGCCTGTCAAATTGATTCTTCAAATCCACGATGAGCTTGTTTTCGAACTCCCGAAGACGCAGGTAAAAACCCATGCAGAATGGATTACAGAAGAAATGACCGGTGCTATCAAGCTTGACATCCCGTTGAAAGTTGATATAACCTTTGGCCCAACCTGGCTGGGAGGATGAACC
>QNBZ01000144.1 GCA_003644295.1 Planctomycetota bacterium | reverse complement strand
CGGCCAGGCACTCCGAAGATAGACTGAGCTAAAGTTAGCTAAAGTTTGAAGTGCCTAAAGTCAAAAAGAATGAAAATGAATAATGAATATCGAACAAGGAATTTCGATTTTCGAAGTTCGCCATTGGTCATTCAATATTGGACATTCTTTTTTTATAACTTTAACTCACTTTAGACACTTTAGACACTTTAGTTCACTTTAGGCACTTTTAGATGGAGGGTGCGAAAAATCAAGAGCAAAAAAGTTCATTGCTCGTTGCTGGATGGTTGTTAGTGAATATGGAGCTATGTAGAGTTGTTTTTTAATTTTGACGGATTAGAAAGTTTTGGGTAGGGTATGGTCAGAAAGTTTGACGCTATCTGGCAGGGAACAAAATGGTGAAAACCAAAGCAAACGAGAGAGAATTTCAAGGGCAGGTAATTAAGTGGATAGGCAAACAAATAGAACAGGGTGGCTTGCCATTCAAAAATGCTATCAACGACCCCGGCCTGTATGGACAGCCAACGGTTAAATTTCCTGATGTTCTTGTTACATTAGATGAATCCTGCAAACAGCCGTTCTGTGGATGGGAACTAAAAACTCCGAAAACGGATGTTCGTAACAAAGAGCTATTGAAGGATGCTGTAAAAAAGGCCCAGACCTTGGGGGCGAAGTATTTTGTTACGTGGAATATGCAGACGGCGACAATATGGCGCACGCCGGAGAAAACCCGAATTAGTGTTCAGGAAAAAGATGAAGTTCGGGAATTTGGGCCTTATCGGCAAATAACTTCCGTCAGCGACATAAGAGATGCCGAGAAAACCTTGTTGTTAGAAAGTGTATGCGCCAAATTATTGCGTGATTTAGCAAGTCTTTATTATGACGAAAAGACAAATCTGCCTGTTACGGATACAACCTTTTTTGTGGATATGGTTGGAAACACTTCGGGCGAAATGGCTGAGACGCTTTTGGATGATATAAATAGAGCAGTAGCAAATAAGAGTTTCAATAAGAAGTTAGATGCGTGGGTTAAAAAGCAGGGGATTAACAAATATGACCAGTATTACCGCAAAACTCTGGCTCAGCAGATTACATATAAGATAATCGGCAAGATTTTATTTTATATGACTCTGCGCAAACATAGATTGGAACTGCCGAGGATGGAATTATCATCGAAAAATTATAAAACAGCCATTAAAAAGATGCGGGGGTTGTTCCAACATGCGCTTGAAGTTGATTATCAGGCGGTATTTGAGCCGGACATTACCGACGAGATAGAATTATCAGCGGATACGGTAAAAATAATAACACAGCTTACGGAGAACCTTGCGCACTGGAGTTTTGATTTGATGCCTCTTGACGTGATAGGAAATGTTTTTGAAAAACTCATACCTGAGGAAGCAAGGCACAGCTTAGGGCAGTATTTTACGCCGGACAATTTAGTGGATTTGATAGTGTCTTTTTGTGTGCGAAGCGGCGATGATTTTGTAATGGACCCAACGTGCGGGACGGGGACATTTCTAATTCGCAGTTACGATAAATTGAGGAGCTTAAGAAGGAAAGCGCATCATAAATTGTTAGAGCAGGTATGGGGATTTGATATTGCAGGGTTTCCGGCTGAATTGGCTACAATTAACCTGTACAGGCAGGATTTCAACGATTATCTGAATTTTCCAAGAGTGTTATCGAAAGATTTTTTCGAGGTTTTGCCGGGGGCGAGTTTTGGATTTCCACCGCCGAAAAAAACGATAAAAACTGGTGAACGAGTAAATGTAAGGATACCGAAGTTTGACGCTCTGGTTGGCAATTTCCCATTTATAAGACAGGAACGGATTGAGAAGGCGGAAAAGGGATACAAAGACAAGTTAGAAAAAGTTTTGTTTGAGCGCTGGGGTAAGCAATACCCCGCGCTTTTCAGAGACAAGGTTCGCGGTAATAATTTTAACGGCAAGCAGAAACTGCGACTATCGGGGCAGGCGGATATTTACGCATATTTATTTTTTCATTCGGCGGCACATCTGAAAATCGGCGGACGGATGGGATTCGTAACGAGCAATTCGTGGCTGGATGTTGCGTATGGATACGAATTACAAAAATTTTTCCTATCGAAATTCAAGGTGATAGCGATTTGCGAAAGTCGGTGTGAGCCGTGGTTTGAGCAGTCGGCGGTTAATACGGTGTTCACGATTCTTGAACGCAGTGATGATAAGAAGGCAAACGAAAATAATTCTGTGCGTTTTGTGAAGATAAAAAGGCCGTTAGGTGAGTTGTTTGAAAAAGACGCCGCGATTGACGCACAGTCGCGCTGGATTGAACTCGAAAAGTTTGTTGACCGGATAGAAGGCGTTGCGGCAACAGGAGAGGTTTGGGACAGTTCAAGGTGCAGAAAGTTTCCGGACATCTCGGAGGAATTTGTCAGACAGCCGGAGATTATCTCTTATGAAGATGACGATATAAGAATGCGGCTCATTCGGCAGGGAGATTTGGCCAATGAGGTCGAAGCAGCCGGCCAGACCGTTAAATGGGGACAGTATTTAAGGGCGCCGGATATATATTTTGAGATACTCGAAAAGTGCGCAGATAAATTTGTGCCGTTAGCTGAAGTAGCGGACATACGCAGAGGAATTACAACCGGCATAAACGAGTTTTTCTATCTGACGGAGGATAAGATAAAGCATTGGGAAATTGAGCGGAAGTTTTTGAAGCCGGTGATTACTTCAACTAAAGAAATTCCAACAATTTTTGTTGATGAAAAGAAGTTGAGCCAGAAGCTATTCGTTTGTGATAAAAGCAAAAAGGGCTTAGCTGGAACACATGCGCTAAAATATATTCGTCGGGCTGAAAGACACGAAAAGCAATGGCTGAAAGCTCCATCGGTTCAAGGTAGGAAATACTGGTATGCAGTTCCGAAAAATGAGGTGTCAGATTTTCTGATACTTCGCTTCAGAGACAAGAGGCATTACACACCCGTTAATCCCCAAAATCTGCTGGTGGGGGACACATTGTTTGTTGGCGAATTTAAGGATAAATCGCATAGTGAATTTGGTTGCGCTTTTCTAAACTCAGCGTTGACAGCTTTGTTTACAGAAGTACTTGGCAGAACTAATTTGGGTGATGGCCTTTTAACGACATACGGACCAGAGATTGAAATGTTGTTACTACCATTGAAAGACACAGCTAAAGCATCTCGAAAGAAGACAGAAAAGGTTTTGAATGCCTTCAGAAGACTTGGTAAGCGGAAAGTTTTGCCTTTTGGGAAGGAAATAAAAAGAAAAGACAGGAAAGATTTTGAAGAGGCGATTTTCGAATGTTTAGGATTGGGCCAAGCCGAATGTAAAGCCGTGTGTGAAGCAGTAAATGAACTAATGGAGGAGCGTCATTTGTTGCCGAAGCTTCGCAGTGCAAAGAAAAAGAGGCGGTTCGAGCAGGATTTCGAGAAATTATGCGAAGAGGTGGGGGAGGAAATTTTCCCGGACGGAGTCAGGAAATTCCCCGATGCCTTTGTTAAGGGCTGGCCGAGGGTAAAATGTGAAGAGATAGCAGTTGCAGCGGCGGAACTGAAATTAGGCGAGAACTTTTTAGGCAAGCAGGAGATTTGCGACAGCCAAGGGCAGCATTTTATGGATGTGAGCAGTGAAGCAAAGGGTAAGTTTATTGTTTATGCGAAAAGGAAAGATGAGCATATTATAAAGCTGCCGACAAGTGAAATCGTTGTCAAAAAGGCGGTGCAGAATTACGAAATATACTTGAAAGAGCAAAAGCAAAAACTGTACACAGCGTTTATGGAGAAATGCAGCAACCATAATAGTTCGGAAAATATGGCACGACAGGTTTTTGAAGAATTTGGTCTGCCTGACATTCAAATCTAAACCCCACGTGAAATCCCGACAGAAAATATCAGGACGGTCCTGTATGGCGTGCAACTTTTATCTGCAGAAGGCGGATATTTCAATATGTGGAATCTACGTGAATACGTGGTCGCTTTTTTCGTTTTTCTAATAATCAATAGTAAATCAAATGCGCAGGGGGCTATTAAAAAGTGGTTCAAAAAGCGGCTCTTCGGGTTCATTTCCGTTAAAAAGACGTGTGTTTCCGTCAATTTTCGTTAGTTTTGGGTGCTTTTTGCCTTATCTATTTTAACATTTGCGCAGATGGTCGAACAAAAACCCTGCTAACGCTCCAGAAACTCACTTGCCCATTGAAATTCATAGTTGTTTTCCCCCAATTTTTGGATTTTCAATTTTTAATTTTAGTCAAAAATGTTATAATTTTGCGTGTTGTTATAATCTCTCGTTTAGCGGGCAGCTTTCATTCGGCTGCCCTTTGGTTTGGGTAAAAAGTTAATTTTTGGGAGTTTTCAGCTATGGGTTGTGAACTGGCAATCGCAGGAGTAACCGGAGCGGTAGGGCAGGAGTTTTTGAAAATCCTCGAAGAGCGGGAATTTGCGTTTGATTCCTTAAAAATGCTTGCGAGCAGCCGGTCGGCTGGCAGGAAAATCAAGTTCAAAGGCAAAGAATATATCGTTGAAGAATTGAGTAAAAAAAGTTTCGAGCGAATCGATATAGCACTGTTCAGCGCCGGCGGAGCGAGAAGTAAGGAATTTGCGCCGGCTGCGGTGAAGGCCGGTGCGGTCGTGGTCGATAACTCATCGGCCTTTCGGATGGACCCGGATGTTCCGCTGGTCATTCCTGAAATAAATCCGCAGAAAATAAAAGAGCATAAAGGTATCATCGCTAATCCGAACTGCTCGACAATTGTCGGCATAGTGCCGGTCTGGCCGTTGCACAAAGCAAATCCGGTTAAGAGAATGGT
>QNBZ01000143.1 GCA_003644295.1 Planctomycetota bacterium | reverse complement strand
GCCACATATACGTAACAGTGTCGGAAGAGTAATGAGTAGATGAGTGAATGGGTGAATGAGTAAATGAGTGCCGGCATAAAGGCATAAACGAAATTATGGGTCAAAAGATATCACCAATAGGTTTTAGGACTGGAATAACGCTTGGCTGGCAGAGCGTGTGGTTTGCTCCCAAGGCGGATTACGGAGATTTTCTTGTCGAAGACCAGAAAATCCGCAGGTATGTTGACAGGAGATTTAATCGTCAGATGCCCAAAGGAGCGGTGGCAAAGATTGAAGTAATCCGAACCCGCAACGAAGTAAAAGTAACTTTGCACAGCGCTCGGCCCGGTATTGTTATTGGTCCGCGAGGCGGCGAGGTCGATAAATTACGGGAAGAGCTTGAAGAGCTAACCGGTCGAAAAATCAGCGTTAATGTCATTGAGATAAAAGTGCCGGAGCTTAACGCCGCTTTAGTTGCTGAAGCAATTGCCGAACAGCTTAGTAAACGTGCTTCATTCAGGCGTACAATGAAGCAGCATTGTGAAGCGGCGATGAACGCCGGTGCTAAAGGCGTTAAAATTATCTGTTCCGGTCGATTGGCTGGCTCTGAGATGGCCCGCAGAGAAACTCAGAAGCTTGGTAGTATCCCGCTGCATACTCTGGACGCCAACGTGGATTACGCTGTAGCGACATCGCGGACAACTTATGGAGCGATAGGTGTTAAAGCGTGGATTTATAAAGGCAAATTCGGCGAGGAAGTTGAGCCGAGGCAGGTTCGCCGGCGTCGTCCACCCAAACGTTCCGGTGCAGGGACACAAGGCGGCGGTAAGCCGAAAAAGGTTGTGCCGAATCGAGATAGAGAAATCACCGTAGAAGCTAATAAAGAATCAACGATAGAAAACACAAATAGCGCAGATAAATCAGTGAACAATGACTAATTTGTCAAGGGTTAGAAAATGGCGATGATGCCGAAAAGAGTTAAGCACCGTAAGAGCCAGCGTGGCAGGATGAAAGGCAATGCCTGTCGAAGCAATTTTGTGGCGTTTGGTGAATATGGCCTCCAGGCCTTAGAGCAGAGTTGGATAACCGCCAGACACATCGAAGCCGGTCGTGTTGCTGCGACTCATTTTTTGCATCGCGAAGGTAAGGTCTATCTCAGGGTGTTTCCGCACAAGCCGGTAAGTGCTAAGCCGTTGGAAACGCGGATGGGTAAAGGTAAGGGCGAGCCGGAGTTCTGGGTTGCCAGAGTCAAGCCCGGACATGTTATGTTCGAGATTGGCGGAGTGGCAGAGAACGTGGCAAAGCAGGCGCTTGTCAGAGTCGCTCATAAAATGCCGATTAAGTGCAGATTTGTTAAGCGAAGACATTCATTATAAATGATTATTGATTATTGATTATTGATTATTGATTATTGATTATTGATTATTGATTATTGATTATTGATTATTGATTATTGATTAAGGCAACTGAAGTAATGAAGGCCCAGCATTATCGCGAGATGAGTTCGGATGAGCTCAAAGATAAACTGGAAGAGATGCAGAGACATTTATTTGATTTGCACTCGCAGGCGGTTACGGAGAAGCTGGAGAACTCCAAAGCCGTAATTAATGTCAGGCGTAATATTGCCAGAATTAAGACGGTAATGCGCGAAAGCAAATAATCGGTTGTTGGAAATGAAGATGCAGGACCAGAAATTGAAAACCAAAACTGCAGTTGTAGTAAGCAATAGCGGCGACAAGAGCGTCAAGGTTGCCATTGACTTTAAGGTCAGGCATCCGAAATACGGCAAATATGTAAGGCGCAGAACAACGCTGTCGGTCCACGATGAGCACAACAGTGCAGGCGTTGGCGATGTTGTCGAAGTTGCTCAATGCAGACCTTACAGCAAAACCAAAAGTTGGCGCATTGTGAAAGTTGTAAAAGAAGCAGTTCGAGGAGAGGTATAAAACGGGATACTGAGTATGATTCAGCAGGAAACAATGTTGGATATAGCCGACAACTCAGGCGTCAAGTCTGCGTTGTGTATTAAGGTTCTCGGCAGAGGTGGCTCCCGCGGTAAGAAAACCAGACCCACCGCAGCGGTGGGGGATATTATTTGTGTTGCTATAAAAAAGTCGCTGCCGAACTGTCAGTTAGATGATAAGAAAGTACATAAATGCGTTGTTATTCGTACCAAAAATCCTGTGAGACGCTCCGACGGCAGTTATGTAAGATTCGACAGCAACGCAGCGGTAATGATAGATGGCGAAGGTAATCCGATAGGGACGAGAATTTTCGGCGCAGTCGCTCGTGAGCTTCGAGAAAAAAATTATATGAAAATTATTTCGCTGGCAAGCGAAGTAGTGTAAGAAAATTAAAAATCAGATATCAAAATGTAAAATTAAGGAAGTCATAACCGCAAAGTGGTGATTCCGCAATTTTAATTTTTGAATTTTGAGTTTCTTTATGGCTTTACATATAAAAAAAGGTGATATGGTTGAGATTATAGCTGGCGACCACAAGGGTTCTACCGGCAAAGTGCTGCATGTCTATCCTGATAAGCAAAGGATAGTAATTCAGGGACACAATATAGCCCAGAAGCACGTTCGGCCTTCTCAGAAAAATCCTCAGGGCGGCAGAATCAATGTTGAACAGCCGATTCATATAAGTAATGTGCTGCCGTTGAATCCGAAAAGTTCAAAAGCAAGCAGAGTACATTATCAACTGAATGAAGATGGAAGTAAAAGACGGCTTGCCATTGACGGAACAGAAATAAGCATTGTCAGAAAGGCGAAATCGTAAACGAGTGGATGAGTAAATGAAGTAGATAAGGCAGCGCATCCACGAACGGTGAGAAATGATATGGCGCGTTTGAAAGATTTATATAAGTCCAAAATAGTTCCGGAATTGGCTAAAGAATTCAACTACGGTAATCCTATGGCTGTTCCGCGGATGGAGAAAGTTGTTATTTCTATGGGTGTGGGCAAGGCGGTACAGGATAAGAAATTTCTGGAATCTGCTAAGAAAGACCTGATGATGATTGCCGGCCAAATGCCTTTGATATGCAAAGCTAAGAAAAGCGTCTCGAATTTCAAGGTTCGCCAGGGTGTCGAAACCGGTTTGAAAGTTACCGTCCGCGGCGCCCGAATGTATGAGTTTATGGATAGGCTTATTAATCTTGCGATACCACGGGTAAGAGACTTTCGAGGGCTTAATCCAAACAGCTTCGACGGCAGAGGTAATTATTCAATGGGATTGACTGAACAAAGTGTTTTTCCGGAAATTGACACCGCACGGATAGAATTTCAGCAGGGTATGAACATAACCTTTGTAACGACGGCAAAAACCGATGAGGAAGCAAAGAAAATGCTGTCTCTTTTTGGAATGCCGTTCAGAGAGAATTAAGAATTGAGAATTTAGAATTAATGTTTGATGGTTGGAAAAAACATCGAAATAATCAATAATCAATAATCAATAATCAATTATTTAGGGCCTTCGGATGTCAACTAAAGCGCTTGAGAATAAAGCGGAAAAGAAACAAAAGTTTCACGTCAGGGAATATAAGCGTTGTCAGCTTTGCGGAAGGGCTAGGGCCGTTTATCGCAAATTCAAGATTTGTCGGATTTGCTTCAGGACATTGGCCAGCGAAGGAAAGATTCCAGGAGTGAAAAAGGCCAGTTGGTGAATTTCATCTGAACGAAATACGAGATACAAAATTATGAGTTTAAGCGACCCGATAGCGGATATGCTGACAAGAATTCGCAATGCTGTGCGGATAAATAGAGAGAATGTCAGCATTAAGAAGTCGAATATCTGTGAAGGCATAGCAACTGTTCTTAAGCAGGAAGGGTACATCGAAGATTTTGACCGAATCGACGACGGCAAACAGGGAATACTGAGAGTTACTCTGAAGTATGACCAGGGCGGTCGCCCTATCATTAACGAAATAACGAGAATAAGCAAACCAGGCAAGCGGATTTATTCGTCAGTTGAACAATTACCGCATGTTTTAGGCGGTATGGGCATAGCGATTGTCTCGACAAGTAAGGGTGTAATGAGTGATAGAAACTGCCGCCAGAACAACATCGGCGGTGAGATACTTTGTACGGTGAGTTAATGAGTCGTATTGGGAAAAAACCGGTTGTTATTCCTGAAGGCGTGAAAGTTGAACGGCAGGGCAGGTATATTAAAATATCAGGCCCGCTCGGCGACCTACAGGTGAATTGTCATCCGCGGATAAAAGTTAAAATCGTTCCCGCTTCCGCGGGAATGACACCCCTGCGAAAGCAGGGGGCCGACGGGAAAATACTGGTCGAAAACGGACATCCCGAAATCCGCCAGGACAGACAGTTACACGGCACAATGCGCTCCCTGATTGCCAATGCAATAGTTGGCGTCAGTAAAGGTTTTGAGAAGAAAATGGAAATATATGGCACCGGCTATAGCGTCAATGAGCAGGGCGGCAAGCTGATTTTTCAAATCGGCTTCTGCCACTTAGTAGAGCGGGTAATACCAAAGGGCGTAAAGGTAACTATCGAGGTCGGCGCTACCAGAGGTAATGATGTACCCGCCAAGTTTACGCTTTTTGGAATAGATAAATGTCTGCTGGGACAATTTGCCGCTGATATTCGAAAAATAAAACCGCCAGAGCCCTACAAGGGAAAAGGCATTCGTTATGCTGATGAGCAGGTAAAACGCAAAGCCGGCAAGGCATTTGCTACCGGAGCGGCATAAATAAGTGATTATTGATAAGTGATTATTGATAAGTGATTATTGATAAGTGATTATTGATAAGTGATTATTGATAAGTGATTATTGATAAGTGATTATTGAT
>QNBZ01000142.1 GCA_003644295.1 Planctomycetota bacterium | reverse complement strand
TAACTGTTGCCCAAATGTCGAGCCGCATTTACCGACATAAGGTTGTTCTTAATTGCTAACATGTTTTTTGCTCCTTAATAAAACTTACTTATTGATTTTCCGGCCCCATTAAGACCCCACTTTGCTAATCTTCATATACAGTGTTTTCGATTGAAATAGAAAGAACTTAAGGGATTTTCTGGGGAAGAACTGCTACAAAATTGCAGGGCCTATAATCCCTGAAGTTTGGAGTGCTTAAAGTGCCTAATTCATTCTAAACGGGGCGAAAGAAAGCCCCCAGGCATACCATGAGCAAAGTCGAAGGGTTTATCCTGTGGGTTATAAAACCCCCAACATAAAGTTGGGGGCTTATATTCAAACTTATACCAATATATTTATAGAATTGTCGGTGAACTGCATGTGCGGCTGTGTAGAACCAAAATGATTATCGGAGTTGAACAGCCGAACACCACTTCCGAACCAGCCGGGATTGTCTCCTTGTGAACCGGGATTATTCGAATCTTGCCTGTCAGCAGAGAAGCCCTGCCTGCCGGCGTGGCCCTGCTGTCCATCCCGAGCTGTCGGAATTGATTGGTCCTTGAACCCATCCTGCCGCGGCTGTGATTGGTCCGTTAATACCACCTCAAGGCGTTTTAGCTGAACGCCTGAATCCGTGAGGTTCCGGATTATTTCTGGAAGAGCATTCTCAATTTCAGAGCGGGTTTGAGCTTTGTTGACTTCCAGTACGCCTGTGATTTGGCCAGCATGCTCCCGGAATTTTATGGCAATCCTGCCAAGTTCCGGCGGATTAAGACGAATGGTAAGCCGCTGGCTGCCCAACGGGCCGGATAATGACCTGCTGATAAAGTCCTGAACCTGTTCCTTAATACCTGTCCCCGTGTCTTTCATCGGGACTGAAGCATTATCGGACGCTTTTGAAATCAAGGCCGATTTATCGTGCGATGTTTGTCCGATAACCGTGGAGGGGTTACGGGAGACGAACTGCCCCCGATGCTTTTCGTCAGGGTTGCCGGATGAAGCAACGCTGTTTTTTACATTATCTGCCACGACCTGTTGGGGACTATGGCCTGGATTTAGGTCTTTGGTGGCGGATTGTCCTGATGTATCGCCGGTATGGCCTTTCGCACTGCCAGTAAATGATTCTGATGATATTTGTCCCGATTTATTCCCGATTTGAGTGGGATTATCGGTTGATTTCTCGGGTATAAGTGAGGATTTTTTCTGACTAACCGGCACGTCTTTCAAATTTTGAATTTCGAATTTGCCACCGCGAACGCCTTTTGTTTGGCGTTTTGGATTTTGAATCTCGGACTTGTCTGCAATTGCCGGTTTCTCGCCTGCAACGGGCGCTTTACCTTTCAACGAAGATGTTTTGGTCCCGATTTTCGGGATTGTCAGTAGAGCTTCAGGTTGTGTCTTTTTCCCGCGCACTTGCCCTTGAGCGAAGCGAAGAGACACATCTTTGCCCTTTAGTGAAATAAATGGACGCACTGCCCTTGAGCCAAGCGAAGGGACGCAGGATGAATTGGCTTGCTTCAGAGCTAAAATAAGCTTGTTGCCGATTACTTTAGCAGTTTGTGTGTGGCAAACCTTCTCCTTATTGCCTCTGCCTGGACCTGTGGCAGCGCAGGCACAGGTAGCAAGAAACAGGGATACAGCTTTTGTCGGCACGGCGTTTACAAATTCTTGGACAGGTTCGGCGACTGTTGAGTTTGGCTGCGCAGTTTCATTCTGTCCAGATGAATCAGGACTGAATTTCGAGTCCTCGGTCGCTACTTTTTCGCGAAGTGTACTATCAAAAACCCACGGCGGTTTGTCGATGGATTCAGATTGTGAATTAGTCACGATTTGAGCGGGATTATCGGTCGTTTCTGTTTCCGGAACGTTAGGCGGATAGTGGACAGAACGGTTGGTATTGCTCATTACGGCTGGCTCAATTGGAGCAGGGACGGCGCCAAAGTTATTTGTGAAGAGCGTATTTGTTAACAGACCAGTATCCATACAACAGTTTTTGAGCAACCGTTGTGCCAGTATCAGGCAGCCAACACTTCAACCACAGTAAGTGCCTATTGCTACAAAAGTTATGAATACGAAAAAGACAGATATTATTTGAAAATGCTCTGCCACTGGCCTTATTTACGGAGAAATATTCCTGTTAAGGAAAGAATTTCCGAATTGAAAACATCCCTGTTTTCAAAACGACATCTCCGATAAACAACATCAGGGTAAAAAACATACGCAGGTGTATAGAATCCTGACGCTGCCGGCTGCCGTTTGAATGGGCGTTTATTCGATTTTAGGCGGTTACAGACACAAAAGAGCCAGTTAACAGAGCGAAACCGGCTGGTTATTGCGAACTGGCACGGTTATTGCTCATATCCCCCATAGCTTATAAGAGTTTTGCGCACCGGTTCCGAAAAGCAGAAATGTCCAGGACGAACAGTATAACAGATTTTATCGAGGCGGGTATACGTGCTGAAACGCTTCGCCAAAAGGCAATCGCTAACAACATTGCCAACCTTCAGACTCCTGGATACCGCAGGATTGACGTCAAATTCAAAGAATTGCTCGCCAAAGCAATGGATTCGTCAGGGGCTGTCGATTTCAGTAAAATCGAGATGGAGCTTTATCACCCTAAACAAACGCCGATAAAGTCGAACGGCAACGACGTTAATCTGGAGAGCGAAGTGGGTGAGATGGTGAAGAATACTCTTCGACACAAGGCATATATTCGGCTGCTCAATAAAAAATATCGCCAAATTGAGCTGGCGATGAACGTGAAATAGCAAATAGCAAAAAAGGATAACATAAATGGAAATCAGCAATACTTTCGGGCCTGTAGATGTAGCGATTTCGGGCTTGCGGGCACAAGACAAAAATATAGAAATAATTTCATCGAATGTCGCAAACGCCCAGACAACGGATAACGGCAAAGGTGAGCCATACCGTCGGCTTGAGGCAATATTCAAAACAGACAGCGACGGCATCGGCGGAGTCAATATAGACGAAATAACAGCAGATATGAGCGAACTGCCGAGAATCTTAAAACCCGGCCATCCCGATGCGGACGAGCAAGGGTACGTAACAATGCCTAACGTGAATCTTCCAATTGAAATGATGAACCTGAATATGGCATCACGGCTGTATCAAGCCAACGCAGCGGTTCTAAAACGTTATCAAAAAATGGTGGAAACTACACTCGAATTACTCCGGTGAGGTGAAACAAAATGATTAACTTAAACGCTAATGTAAATTCGGCATTGCCCACAGCCGACCTTAATTCCATCGGCACATCCAAAGCGGGCAGTACGGACAACCAGAAAACAGACTTTGCCGATACCGTTAAGCAAGTCGGAAAATACATATCTAAGGTTGACGACCTTCAACAATCATCAAATATATCCATAAAGGATTTGCTGGCCGGGAAAAATGAAGACATCACTTCGGTAGTCTCGGCAATGGCCAAGGCCGATATTAGTTTCAAACTTCTTGTTGGCGTTAGAAACAAGTTAATCGAGGCCTATAAACAAACTATGAATATGCCATTGTAATTGATTATTGATTATTGATTATTGATTACTGATTACTGATTACTGATTACTAATTACTGATTACTGATTACTGATTACTGATTACTGATTATTGATTACTGATTATTGATTATTGATTACTGATTATTGATTATTGATTACTGATTACTGATTATTTGAGAAATTAAGCCACTGCCAAGATGAGCTTTCTACAAAAGATAACAGCGATTTGGCAAAATGTGAGCATAGTTCAGCGAGCTTTGCTGATTGCAGTCGTCCTGACGGTTATCATTACCGGCGGTCTGCTGACTCACTGGGTGCGCAGGCCAGATATGCGGCTGCTGTATCAAGAGCTTGCTCCAGAAGAAGCATCTAAAATTACGGAGAAAATCAGTGAAAAAGGCATAGCTTATGAGCTGCGAAACGGCGGTACAACCATCTATGCTCCAAAAGAGAAAATTTATCAGCTTCGTCTGGATATGGCAAAAGAGGGACTTCCTGCAGGCGAACAAGGCGGTTACAAAATATTCGACAATGAAAAAATCGGTATCAGCCCTTTTGTTCAAAACGTCAACCTCAAACGTGCGCTACAGGAAGAACTTGCCAAAAGTATCCAAATGATTGACGGAGTTGTTCACGCACGGGTTCACATAGTAAGTGCCAAGCAAACACTGTTTAGTTCCCAGGCATCGAAAACAAGCGCATCTGTGGTCTTGCGACTAAGACCAGGGTATAGATTGAGTGCTTTGAATATAGCTGCCATTACACACCTTGTAGCCGGCAGTGTCGAGGGACTCGGAACCGAAAATATAACCGTAATAGACAGTCAGGGACACCTTCTTTCTTCAGGTGAGCCGGACCAGACGATGGCCAATGGAGCCGGCACAGTTGCCGACTACAGAGAGCGAGTAGAGCAAAATCTGGCGGAGAAGGTTGAAGATATGCTTGCCACTGTTCTGGGTCCCGGAAGAAGCACGGTAAAAGTCAGTGCCGTTATTGATATGACCAGCAGCAATCTTGTTACAAAGTCTTACGAACCAAAGGGGGTATCTGTAAAAGAAGAGATTAGAGAAAAAAGTAAACCGGCTGGCGGTACGCAGGTCAAACCAACCGGTAAAGAAATAGACAATACAATTACTACCGAGAAGCTTTTCGGCGAGAAGGTAATAAAAACGGTTGAGTTGCCTGGCGAAATAAAATCCCTGACAGTGGCAGCCGTCGTTGACCTATTGCCGGCTGATACTAATGAGGCGGAAACCGGCGGC
>QNBZ01000141.1 GCA_003644295.1 Planctomycetota bacterium | reverse complement strand
TTGACAGACAATCAATTATTGTGTCATGCCTGCGAAAGCAGGCATCCAGTACATATATAAACCTATGGATTCCCGCTTTCGCGGGAATGACAGGGCGCAAAAATTAACTCCAATTGGTATTAGAAGACGACCCGATAATGGAGTTTCAGAATATGAGCTTAAGTGAAATTAAGCGGGAGATTCAAAATCCGGGTTTTGTTTTCGAGAAAAAACACTGCGGCCTCATAAGCCACAATGATGGGCTTAACGAAGGTTGTGTCTTGAATTTCAGAAAAACAGGCAGTGTCCTTAAAATTTAGACCCAAAGCAAGAAAATATGTATCGGTTGTTTCTGTCGCTGGCAGTGGGGATAGTAGCCACGAAAAATGTCATCACCAAAAAGTTGATTTGGAAAAATTGTTGCAATGTCTTGGCTCGGCGATTAGGATGTAGATGAGGTTGTAATAATGGCTGAACCGACTGAAACCAGTGATAAAGGCGGTAACACTGCTATAAGTAAGGTCGTGAGCGACTTTGTGGATAAGTTGAGCGATGAATACCGAATGCTCATTGTCCTTAAAGCCCAACTGTACGGCGGCTCATGGGAGCCGATGCTCGACGACCTGCGAAACCGGCTGGCTGGCAAGCCATATATATTCAAGTTGGCCAACCGAATACAGGACGACATCGAACGTATCGAGGAGATGTTAGAATTCGAGACCGAGCATAATGTTGACCTGGCTGATTATGTTGATTTACCATAAAAACAGGAGAATGGTTAAGATGTCGAGATGCAGATTAGTTCTGGCAGTATGGATTTTAGGATTCTGTGCGGTCTCAAGCGCAACTGAAGACAGAAATTTGCAGTGGTTTGTTTCGGCGGAAGCTCTTGCGGATAATAATCTGGAACGAGTGTGGCAAAACAGACTGGCTGTCAGAAAAACAGAGAAGCTCGAACGGCTGTTTATCCTCGGCAACCGTATCTACGGTCTTTCGGACAGTAATTACATTGTTTCTATGAACAGGGAAACAGGCGCTCCGATATTCAGCAGGCCTATTGCGGAGGCGGGTTTGCCGGTTCTCGGCTTTGGGCTTTACGAAAAGGATGTTTTTTTCATAGCCGGCAACAGGTTAATTGAGATAAATTCAGAACTTGACACAGAGCACAGTTCCAGACGTCTGGAGTTCAACGCAACCTGCCCGGCAGCCCGTAATAAATCATATTTCTACATTGTGGAAGGCGGAAAGCATGTGCACGTGTTGCGGGCGACAGACAAGGTACGGATTTTTACGGTTGGCATCGAGAACAATTCAATGATTACTTCGGTTGTAGCCGGAGAGGATTTTTTCGTGCTCGGCACCGATGCTGGTAACATAGTAAGCTACGAGGCCGATGGAATGAAACAACTGTGGCGGTTTAAGGCCGATGGTAGCATCGTCGAGCCAATTGTAAAAGATGGCAAATGGCTGTTTTTTGCCGGTAAGGACACGAATGTTTATAAAATCAACGTGGTAACTGGACGGCTCGTCTGGAAATATCCCGCCGGTGTAATGCTTGATGAGCAACCGCGTGTAACGCAGGAAATTGTCTATCAGCATATTCGCAATAAAGGTTTGGCGGCGATAAACAAAAAAAACGGCAAACTCTTATGGCAACTGGACGAAGGAACAGACCTACTGGCGGAGGAAAATGGAATGGCTTATGTGATTACAAAAGCTGGTACACTCATAGTGATGGATAACAAGAAGGCACGACAAGTGCGTTCGGTCAATCTTGAGGGGGTTTCAAAATATGCGGTCAATGTAACGGATTCAAGAATATATATTGCCAGCGAAGATGGCCGAATTGTCTGCTTGAAATCAAAGGAGTAAGTTTAGTATTATCAGAATCGGGGGATTTTTGAAGGAGCGAAACCCAAATGGATGTGAAAATCAAGACGGCGTTGATAAGTGTTTCGGAGAAAACGGGTATTGTTGATTTTGCCTCAGCGCTTAGCGAAATGGGTGTTAAGATAATCAGTACCGGCGGAACAGCTAAAAAATTAAGCGCAGCAGGAGTAAGCGTTGTCGGTATTGAGTCGGTTACCGGCTTTCCTGAAATGATGGACGGCAGAGTAAAAACCCTTCATCCGAAAATACACGGAGGCCTTCTGGCGCTGCGCGACAAGCCGGAACATACGGCGGCAATGAAAGAACACAACATTGAGCCGATAGATTTGGTCTGTGTAAATCTTTATCCGTTTGAACAAACAATAGCCAAGCCGGACTGCACGCTGGCTGAGGCGATAGAAAATATCGACATCGGCGGGCCGAGTATGATTCGCTCGGCTGCGAAGAACCATAAATACGTAACAGTTGTAACGGAGCCGAGCCAGTATGCTCAGGTAATCAAGCAGATGCGGGAAAACGACGGGGCTGTGAGCGAGGAGCTGCGCAGTGATTTTGCACGAATTGCCTTCGGGCTGACTGCTTCCTATGACGCCGCTATCTCGAAGTATCTTAACGGCAAGGCGGCGGTAGAGTATCCGGAAAGAGTATCCATCGCACTTAATAGGCAGGCGACGCTGCGTTACGGCGAAAACCCTCACCAGAGTGCCGCATATTATAAACTGACGCCAAGCGGAGAAACATCGGTTAGCAGCGGTAAGTTGTTGGCCGGTGGTAAAGAAATCAGCTTTAATAATCTTCTGGATACCAATGCTGCGTTTGAATTAGTTAAGGAGTTTGCCGAGCCGACGGCGGTAGTCGTCAAGCACCTTAATCCGTGTGGCTGCGCTGTCGATGACAGTATTGTCGAGGCATATCGAAAGGCATACGAATGCGATGTCGTCAGTGCTTTTGGAAGTATTATCGCTTTGAACAGAAAAGTTAATGTCGAGTTGGCTAAAACGATTATGGAATCATACAGCCGATTCGGCAAGGCAAAAGGCGCGAGCGGGTTCTTCGCTGAAGTGATTATAGCGCCGGAATTTGACGAGGACGCAATCGAGATAATCAGAACGTTGAAGGCCTGGGGACAGAGGGTCCGACTGATGGAGACCGGGCCGCTCGACAGAGCGAAAATTGATTACGGCGAGTATGACGCTCGCTGCGTTGTCGGTGGGCTGCTTTTGCAAAAAAGAGATTTGGTTGGCTGGGAGCCAGAGGTGTTGACGTATCCAACGAAAGCCAGGCCTACAAAAGAGCAGCTTGAAGATTTACGGGTTGCGTGGTTGGCCGCCAAGCATACCAAGAGCAATACAATTATGCTGGTTAAGGGCAGGAAGATAATAGGTGTGGGAGCCGGTCAGATGAATCGAGTCGAATCGGGGCTGATTGCGTTTAAGCACGCCGGCGACGAGGCAAAGGGTTGTGCGATGGCCTCGGATGCGTTCTTTCCGTTTCCAGATAACGTTGAGAATGCTGCCAAGGCGGGTGTGGCTGCGATAGTTCAGCCGGGCGGCTCGAAAAAGGATGATGAAGTAATCGCCGCCGCCGACAAATATGGTATCGCAATGGTCTTCACTGGAAAACGGCACTTTAAGCATTGATTTCGTATTGCGTGTATCGTATCGCGTAATGAAATGGATTGTTAAGTGAACATTCAGATTAACCTCACACTATAGAGCGAGTAGAAGAAAGTGGTACAAAAGAAGGTGAAATCAAAGATGTAATTGATACAGGTTTCGCAATTCCTGTAAAATATGGACGGACAGGCAAAGCGAAAATCTATGAATTTATTGACTTTACCTTAAAATTGCAAAAGCCCAGTCATAACAGTAATGTCGAGACCGCCCACGGACAGACCCAGAATGGCATTTTGTGCTTCTATTGCCTTATGTAAATAATGATGCCGGCCAGAAGCAAAATAGCAAACACGCACACAGTCACGGCAGTTACAAATATCCACATAAAACGTTTATTCTGCCTGGATATGATGTATTTGAGATACCTGTCGCTGGTAGCAAAGGTCTTACTCATCTGGCAAATGGCGTCGGTCTGACTGTTCGTACCCTGGTGCAGATTGTCTAATGCCTTGTTGAACTTGTTAAAATTCTCAGCCATCTGCACATCGGTATCAGCGGCGGCGGCAAGCTGATGGTCTATGTTAACCAGTGCGTCGGTTTGCTTTGCGGTCTCAGTCGGAATTTTTTCTATCGTCTCGACAAACTGCTGTTC
The DNA here is from genome assembly GCA_003644295.1 of Planctomycetota bacterium. Lineage (GTDB taxonomy): Bacteria > Planctomycetota > Phycisphaerae > Sedimentisphaerales > Anaerobacaceae > B140-G9. Next base: position 663 of record QNBZ01000141.1, on the reverse strand, counting down.
CTTTGTAACAGACGCCTTCAACTGCTCGAATAACTGCTCTGTTAGCCGTTTTTGATTTTCCACGATTGCCGGAAAACTCTCCAGCAGTTCGGGCAGATGATTGATTCTGCTCATCAAGTCCTCATTCTGGACAACCTGCCGGTTCAAATGCTCGTTGATACCCCGCAACTGCTCGATGAGTTCATTAAAGCCGGCCTGCAATTTCTCGAGCGACTGCTTACTGTCCGGTTGAACCGTCTTGACAACAACCTTATTATTCTTCTCGGGCTGCTTTTCCACGTCCGGCTCTGCCGAGTCAGTGTCCGGACTAATCAGCCCTTCATCATCCACATCGGGCTGATAATCCTTGGCGGCGAATAATTTACGAGTTCGCAGCCAGCCGTTCGCTCTCGACCATAAATCTTTTAAACCCATTTACCAACCACCAATAACAAATTACTCAACTTGACTGACTTTTGTATAAATGTTGCTATAGTAAAAACATACAGGCCCTGTCATTCTGAACGTAGTGAAGAATCTCACAGTTAAAATGACAAATAGTCAGTCAAGTTAACAAATTACCTGTTACTATTAGAAACTTTTATCGAAAATTGTCAATTATCTATGACTTTTTTAAGTGCGATTACCGCCGGCGAATCCGGCATCTTTCCGTAAGCCGCCTCA
>QNBZ01000140.1 GCA_003644295.1 Planctomycetota bacterium | reverse complement strand
TAAGACATATAGTGAACTGCTTACATTGTATAACGGTTCCGGCGGCGGTACAGGCGTTGACTTCAGCAGCACCGGCCTTGACTGGATTCAATATGTAAAAGTGTATCAGAACAGCACGGATACCTGGAGTGCAGAGATAGACGCTTTTGCTGATGTTGTTCCCGAGCCGGCAACGATTGCTTTGTTAGGTCTTGGCGGACTGCTACTTCGCAGGAAGGCGTGAATTTCAATTTGTGAAAAGTAATATTAGCCGGCCCGGATGGGCCGGGCCGGCATTCACACTGCTTTTATTGCTTTTGTAAAAAGAGGAGAAAGAAAATGGTTTCGAAGAAAATGATGAAGTTTAGATGTTTGGTTTGTTTAGTTGCGATTTTGACAGGTACGATGGTTTGCTATGCTGATTCACAGTTTTTCGCACCGGTAACAGGCACCGCAGATGATATACTTACAGACTATTCGTTCTGGTCGTACGATGTTTCCGGAAATCAGGTTGTGGGCTGGGCAAATGGAAGTTTGCAACTTCTTGATAAAAGTGGAACGCTAATCAGTAACTTTGGTACGCCGACCGGCTACAGCGGTTACAACAGTTTCACCACCGTTGACCCTTCCGGAAATTCAGTCTGGGTTGGTTTTACCACCAACGGTGATGACAGGATTTACCAGGTCGATTATGCAACCGGAGCATGGACGCATAAGGCCACTTTAGCCAGCAATTTCGATATGGAGTTTTATGGCGGTAATGCTTATGTGTCCGGTCTGAATAGTACAGATTGGTCTGCCCCTACGAGCATTTGGCTGTTGGATACATCAGGTAGTGACAACCACGACAAGCTCGTTGAGATGAGTGGTAATTCAGCCGGTCTGGCCTTCGATAGCGCAGGCAACGCATACTATGCTTCGTACTCCGGCAGCGACTCCACATTATACAAATGGGATGCCGCTGATATAGCTGGTGCGATAGGTGCCGGCTACCTGACTTACGACGATGGCACTAAGCTGAGCGACCTTGAACTAGGTGCGTATGACACAGATGTGGATGATGCCGACAATATCATCTTCAACGGCAATGGCAGCTACAGTTATACGGCTATTTGGAATGGTACCGCAGGGGACGGGATTAACTACGACTATCTCGGTATTGGTTGTGGTACCTATGGTGACTGGTTCACTATGATAGATTCCCAGGGAGATGTAACTACTGAAAGCGGGTACCTTTATCAGACCGACTGCTATTACTATGGTATCGCTGCGGCTCAAGTGCCGGAGCCGGCTACGATTGCTCTGTTAGGTCTTGGCGGACTGCTACTTCGGAGGAGAAGAGGGTAAAAAGAATAATATGATTTTTTACCTCAACAAATGGGTGGGGCTGCTGCCACAGCCCCATCCATAATATGAATAAGAGATTCTTCGATTCGCTCAGAATGACAGGGGAAAAAATGTTTGGTGTAAAAACACAAATAGTTTTTCTTGTGATTTGTTTTTGCCTGACGGCTGTTATCAAAGCCGGGCCTTACACGGAGGCGGGAGTGAACGGATACATAGACCCAAACAATCACTATCGCCACGCTGACCCGCTCGAAGACCCCAATGCGGTTCTTAACCCGATATTTCGCGGCTGGGCGACAGGATTTAAGAATTACCTACCTTCTGATGACCAATGGTCAGGAGATTGGAATGACCCGAACAAGGCGTTAGGGCCAGCTACAGGGCATAATTTTGACATTGTCAGTTTGGGCGATTTGGATGATGTAGAGATTGCCGACGGCTGTGAGCCGGGACAGATAACCTTATTGTTTGGTAATCCAAATGACCCCAACGACCCAAATCACATTCGCAATGTCAACGGCTATGATTTTGCAGTTTTCGAGAACGGTTTTATTTCCGATTATAATACTTCCGGCGGTTCCGTTGCGGGACAGATGTTTTCAGAACTCGGATATGTGGAAGTATCTTCCGACGGCAATAATTTTGTCAGGTTTCCGGCTGTCTCATTAACGCCCGAACAAGTGGGGCCGTATGGAACTATTGAAATCAACAATATCTACAATCTGCTCGGCAAACATCCCAATGCTTATGGTATCTGTGTGGGTACGCCGTTTGATTTGAGCGAAATTGCAAATGACCCTCTGGTTCTGGCCGGTACGGTCGATATAAATAATATAAGCTGTGTGCGCATAGTTGACGTTCCGGGAAGCGGCGATTTTTACGATTGTGCGGTAGAACATATTGACGCTGATACCTGGCCTGACTGGGATTACTACGATGTCAATCATCCAATCTATGACGCCTGGGTTACGTGGGGTTCCGGCGGGCTGGATTTGGAGGCAATCGGAGTTCTCGAAGAACAAGAGTATTCGGCTGACATCAATCTGGACGGCATAGTTGACGGTTATGATTTGCTGCTGTTTAGCTCAGCATGGATGAGTCATTTTGGAGAAGAAAACTGGATTGGAAGATGCGACCTGGCAGAGCCGAAAGATTTATTCATAGATTTTTGGGATTTTGCCGTGTTCGCTGCTGAGTGGTACAAAATGGAAAAGTGGCGTGACTAAACGAAACGACGAACCCCACGAATAAATCGGGGTGCTGAACAAAAGGAATTTGCTGGCACAATGCGAAAAAGGGCTTTCACACTGGTCGAACTGCTGGTAGTGATTTCGGTCATTGCGCTGTTAATGGCGATACTGATGCCGGCGTTGGCTGCGGCACGGTCTCAGGGTCGCAGTGCCGTCTGCAAGTCCAACCTTCGTCAGCTTGTTTTAGCCAACAGCGGCTATGCGACCGAAAACGGTGGTTTTTATGTTCCGGCGGCAAGCGATATGTGGGACAACTGTGGACTTTGCCGCTGGCACGGGGTAAGAGAAATCCTTAGCGAACCATTTAACCCGCTCAAAGGCCCATTGGTTGCGTATCTGGCTGATGGAAAAGTCAAAGAATGTCCTGGGAACGTTAAATTTGTAAAAGACCAGCGGTGGGACAAAAGTTTTGAAAAGGGCTGCGGTGGTTATGGCTATAACGCAACTTACATCGGCAGCCGGCATTGGCAAGGCGGCCTTGATTATAAACAAGCCGATGAAAGAACAACAAGTATGTCGGAAGTACGCAGACCATCCGAAACATTGATGTTTGCTGATTGTGCAATGAGCAAAAACGGGCGTGATTTAATAGAATATTCATTCGCCGAGCCACCTTTTACCGTTTATAACGGCAAGCCGATAACGAGCTTTTATATGTCGCCGTCTATTCATTTCAGGCATCGAGGCAGTGCAAATATCGGCTGGGTCGATGGGCATATTGGTTCACGCCGAATGGCTGATTACAGTGGCAACAATGCTTATGACGTTAGTTCTACCGATATGCAATTGGGCTGGTTTGAGCCGATAGACAATACGTTGTTTGATTTGAAATAAAAACTGTTTCAGCTTATAATCGCTGGTGTGGATGCGGTAAAACTAAAACGAGCGGCCGGCTTTGCTCTACAAGGGCTGAACCATCTTCTCTGGCCGGCGGTGTGCATTAACTGTAAAGAAAGTATTTGTGAAACGGATGCAAATCTGTGCAAGAACTGCTGGGACGAACTTCTCGGCTGTACGGGGGCTGATTACTGCCGGCACTGCGGCAGAGACGTCAGCAGATACGCTATACTGGACGGCGTCTGTCCGAATTGTCAGGGCGAGGAAATTCACTTCGACCAAATAGCCCGGGCTGGAGTTTACGCAGATGCTTTGCGAAAAATGGTATTGGCCCTTAAGAACGGCCGGACAGAACTGGACTCGACTCTGGGCTTTTTAGCTGATTCCGCTTTGCAAGGCAGTGGTTTTATCGAGAAAATAGAATTTTTTGTTCCCGTCCCTCTGCACTGGTCAAGACGGCTGGTTCGCGGCTATAATCAGTCATCGATAATCGCCAGAAGATTAAAGCACCCCACAGCCAAAATAAATACCGACCTTGTTCGAATTCGCCGAACTAAAACACAGCCGGGAGGGATGGCAGATGCCGCTGCTCGTGCCAGGAATGTAGCCGGTGCTTTCGCTGTTCGCTATGGCCATAAATTCGCAGGGCGGAATGTTTGTCTTGTCGATGACGTCAAGACAACCGGCGCAACGTTAAACGAATGTGCGCGTGTTTTGAAAGAAGCCGGCGCGGCGAGTGTCTTTGCGCTGGTTTTAGCCGTGGCCGGGCAGGCCCCGACATAAAAAACGGCCCTTTGCCGGTTGAGCAAAAGGGCCGTCTGTAAATCAGCCGGGCGAAAAACCACATTGGCTATTAATACATATCCTGACGCTCACACACGAGTAACGCATCTTCTTCAGCCATTGGCTCGTCATCTCCCACTTCGCCGGGTTGACCGCCATCAGAAAGCTGCTTATCCTCTGCATCGTCCGGGGGGTTAGTACCCCAGAATCTCCAGATATTGTCGTTGTCAACGCCGCAGTTGGGCCACTTCTCGAAACTGACGTGGGAATCGTTGAACAGGACGTTCTGGCCTTCCCGCTGGTGCGCCGCTGCATTGCAGGTCTTATCGGGGTCATAGTACTCACCGTCCTTCCATGTTGGTGGCCCATCTTCATCAGGGTTGGCATCATCGAGATAAGAGTCGGCATTCTGGTCAAAGTATGGGCTTCTGTCAGCGGCGACAGGACAGCTTGGGTTGCTTGAGACGTTGATTGGGAAGCTTGCCCCGCTTTGGCCGACGTAAGGCATATGATAGGAGTAGCTGCAATGTTTGCCTGGCTCAGTGCCGAAGTCCCAGGCGTCGGTGATGTCGTCGGTATTAAAAGTAATGTCTTCATCAGCAAGATTAAAAACTT
>QNBZ01000139.1 GCA_003644295.1 Planctomycetota bacterium | reverse complement strand
TACCTTCGTTATCAATAAAGCCGACTATCTTACACTCGCAGCTATCATTCTGATATTTGTATCGGTCGTCCGTTACCGGCAAGTCAGAAATCGGAAATCGAAATTCGGAAGTCGGGAATTTTTGAGCTGCTCTTGCTCGCTGTCTCTGCTCTTCCATCAGTTCTTCAAACTTTTCCGTATCGACTCCTAACCCTTGCTCTTGCGCCATAAGCTGCGTCAAATCAAATGGAAAGCCATAAGTGTCGTAAAGCCGAAAAGCGTCCTCGCCGTTTATGATTTTGGCGTCCGTCTTTTCGGCACGCCCGGCTGCGGTGTTGAAAATTTCAATGCCTCTGTCCAATGTTCTGCCGAAGCTCTCCTCTTCCGACTTTATTACCGTTGAAACATATTCGGCTCTTGCTTTTATCTCGCTGAACGCATCGCCCATAACGTCAATAACTGTCGGCACGAGTTGATACAGGAACGGCTTATGCATTCCAAGCTCTCTGCCGAACCTTGCGGCGCGTCGAAGTATCCGCCGAATTACATAACCCCGCCCCTCATTGGATGGCGCAGCGCCGTCGGTTATCGCAAAGACCAGTGAGCGAATGTGGTCGGCTACGACTCTGAAGGCGTTGTCAATTTTGTTATTCAGTTGAGATGTGTATCTGTGGCCGCTGATGTCGCTTAAGCCGTTGATTATTGGCATAAACAAATCGGTGTCGTAGTTGCTTGCCTTGTTTTGAAGTACAGCGGATATTCTTTCCAGCCCTGCTCCGGTATCGACATAGTTTGCTGAAAGCGGCGTAAGCTCACCGGCTTCGCTGCGATTATATTGTATGAAAACGAGATTCCACAATTCGATGAATCTGGCGCAGCCGCCGTTGACTGCGCATTTATGACCTTTGACATGCTGCATATCGCACCTGTCCGGGCCGAGGTCGATATGTATTTCGCTGCAAGGCCCGCACGGCCCTGCGGCGCCCATCTCCCAGAAATTATCCTTTTTGCTCCCGAAAATAACCCGCTGCTGCGGTATTGATGTTACCTTTGGCCAAAGCTGCTTTGCTTCCGTATCTTCCGGCAAGCCGTCTTTTTCATCTCCGGCGAAAACCGTCGCCCACAAGCGGTCGGGGTTGATAGCCCAAACTTTGGTAAGAAGCTCCCAGGCCCATTCAATCGCCTCGGCTTTGAAATAGTCATCGAAGGACCAATTGCCAAGCATTTCAAAAAAGGTGTGGTGGTAGGTATCTTTGCCTACTTCTTCAAGGTCGTTGTGTTTGCCGCTTACGCGAAGACACTTCTGACTGTTGGCAACCCTGCGATGCTCTGGGCTTGACAATCCTAAAAAGATGTCTTTGAACTGATTCATCCCGGCATTGGCAAAAAGCAACGTATCATCATTAACAGGGACAATAGGCGAACTGGGGATGAACTTATGTCCTTTATCTTTGAAGAAATCTATAAACCCGCTTCTGATTTGACTTGCACTTGTCATTGCGTATCTTGTATTGCGTTTATGTGTTGTCTCATCTACTCATTTACCCGTCAATCCTTTTGCGACGAGAATTTTCCCCCTTATTTCTTCGCACAAATCCTTGTTTTCAATAAGATACTTCTTTGCGTTTTCTCTGCCCTGACCTAATCTGATATCGCCGTAGTTCAGCCAGGCGCCGCTCTTTTGGATTACCCCGCAGGAGGCACCTAAATCGAGCAAGTCGCCTTCGTAGCTGATTCCGCTGTCGAACATAATATCGAACTCGGTATCACGGAAAGGTGGCGCAATCTTGTTCTTTACCACTCTGGCCCTGACCCTGTTGCCGACGGCGCCGCTACTGTCCTTTATAGTCGCTATTCGTCTTATATCCAGCCGAACCGAGCTGTAAAATTTAAGCGCTCTTCCGCCGGTGGTGGTTTCGGGATTGCCAAACATTACGCCGATTTTCATACGGATTTGATTTATGAAAATCAACGCCGTCTTGCTTTTGTTGATGACAGCGGTAAGCTTTCGCATCGCCTGGCTCATCAATCTTGCCTGCACGCCCATATGGCTATCGCCCATCTCGCCTTCAATCTCCGCTTTCGGCGTCAGCGCCGCAACCGAGTCAATAACGATAACATCGAGCGAATTCGACCGGATTAGCATCTCGGTAATTTCAAGTGCCTGCTCGCCGGTGTCGGGCTGGCTGATAAGCAGACTGCTGACGTCAACGCCTAACTTCTTGGCCCAGGTCGTATCGAGGGCGTGTTCGGCATCGATAAATGCCGCCACTCCGTTGGCTCTTTGGGCGTTTGCAATTACGTGAAGAGCCAATGTCGTTTTGCCGGATGACTCCGGGCCGAACAGTTCGGTAACTCTTCCGCAAGGGATGCCCGCTCCGCCAAGAGCAAGGTCCAGCGATAATGCGCCTGTGGGAATGCCCTTGACCTTGGCGTAGCTTTGCTCATCCATCTGCATAATAGAACCCTGGCCGTACTGCTTCTCGATTTGCGCAATCACCTGCTGAAGAGCGTTTTGTTTACCGCTTGATTTTGAGATGGTTTGTACATTCTTTGTCTTTGCCATTTTCGTAATCTCCAATTCTGTTTGCCTTCTTATTGTAGCTTATAATTTCCTAACACAGTATAAACAGCTCCTTTCGGTGTTAGCTGGCTCTGATAAACCAAAACTGAATCAGCCGATATAACGCCAAATTCAAAATCCTTGTAGTCCTCAATCATTTGCGCCAGCTTAACGCCCGCCTTATGGCTGCGTATCCTGCATAGAGTCAAATGGCTTGTGAACTGTCTGGTTTCCTCCGGCCAACCAGCCGAGGCCAGTTGTTGCTCAAGAGCTTTTTGCAACCGTTGCAGGTGAGCGCTTCCGGTTCCGGTGCCTACCCACAAAACTCTTGCGCTGCTGCCGCCGAAACAGCCGACTGATTCTACCGCCAATTCAAAACTTTCGTGCCTGCCGGCCACCTCTTTGACTATGTTACAAACCTCGACGCTTTGTTCATCTTTGATTTCGCCCAGAAATTTCAAAGTCAGATGTATTGCCTCCGGCCTGACCCACTTGACATCGCCCTTTTTAATATCAGCTTTACTTGCCAGTTGTCGCTGCAAATCACCCAACGCTTTTTTGATTTCCTCGCCAATATCTATCGCTACAAAGCACCGCATTTGTTGTTTAGCCCCCAGTTTTATACTGGGGTTTTTTTACACTTAAAACTGCGTTAGTTTTCTAAGGGTTTCGAATCTATCGTCAATATCGCTCTTACTTATCGAGGTCAATCCCTGTAATGAGAAATCGGAAATCGTGAACGAGGCCACCACCGTACCGCAGGCAACCGCTGTCTTCAACGACTCAAAATCGGTTCGTCCGAACTGTGCAAGATAGCCCATAAAACCGCCTGCGAAGCTGTCGCCGGCGCCTGTGGGGTCTTTGACTTCTGTGGCCGGCCAAGCCGGTAAAATAAATCTGTTTCCGTCAGAGTCGCACATTATCGAACCCGATTCGCCTTTTTTAATGATGACCACTCGCGGCCCCATATTCAAAATTGCTTCTGCCGCTGTTGCCAGATTGCGAACGGTGGCCAGCATTCTTGCTTCGTCTTCGTTGATTATAAAGGCGTCAATTTTTTTCAGCAGCTTCTTCAAGTCATCGAGCCGACCGTCAATCCAGCAGTTCATCGTATCAGCCGCTACGAAAGAGGCGTTCTCGACTTGCTCAAGCAGTTGCAACTGGAGAGCCGGCGCAGTATTGGCGAGGAAAACAAAGCTGCTGTCCTTATACTCGTCCGGCACTTTTGGCAGCGCTTCGGCCAGTACGTTTAATTCGACATTCTCCGTGATAGCTTCGCTCATCGTATCGTGGTATGAACCTTTCCAGCGAAAGGTTTTGCTGGCGCTTCTGATTTCCAGCCCTGCCAGGTCAACGTCCCTTCCGGAGAAGACCTCAGCCAAATCAAATGGACAGTCCGAGCCGACAACTCCTATGAACCGAACAGGCGTAAAGAAACTTGCCGCCATACTGAAATAGACAGCGGAACCGCCGAGGCAATTTTCACTGACGCCATAAGGCGTCTTTACCGTATCAATACCAATCGAGCCGGTTACTAATAATGACATTTTGCTACCCACTTTCTGTTTTGGTTTTTGTCCCAAATTTTTTCAACGTAATATCTATTCTCGTTAATGTATTTTCTTTGCCGAGCATTTCTACCGAGTCGAAAATAGGCATGCTGACCGTGGTTCCACAAATCGCCACGCGCAGCGGCTGAGCAACTTTGCCCAGGCCGACCTGTTTTTCTTCGGCCAGCCCACGCAGCATATTCTCGACGTTCTCAACTGTTATTTGCTCCATAGCTGCTATTTTCCCCCGAATTATTTGCAGCATAACCAAGCCGTCATTTTTCAGCAATACTTTTTTAACAGCTTTTTCATCATATTCTATTTGCTCGTTAGCCAAAAACAGAAATCTGCATTTGCGTTCAATATCAGCCAAAGTCCGTGCCCCTTCGCAGGCCTTTATAATCCTTCCCAAAAGCTCATCATCCGCCCGAACAACCGGAGATTCGACCGCTTTCAAATAATCCTTAAAATGTCCGAGAAGTTTTTCTTTGCCAACCCGGCGGATATGCTCGGTATTGAATGCAATGAGTTTATCACGGTCGAACAAGCTATTAGCCCTGGTCAAACGTAAAAGGTCGAAACAATCTATTAACTCTTCGAGTGTCATAATTTCACGGTCATCCCCGGAACTCCAGCCCAGAAACGCAAGGAAGTTCACCATCGCCTCTGGCAGATAGCCGCTTCTGAAGAAATCAACGACATTGATTTCCGGCAGATGGACG
>QNBZ01000138.1 GCA_003644295.1 Planctomycetota bacterium | reverse complement strand
TATTTCTTCAACCCTATTCAGGCCAACTGCTCCGATAGCTGGAGTTGTGGTCGATATTGACGTATTTTATTTCTCAGGGTTCGGTCGCTTATGCCTAACACCTTTGCAGCTTTGGTCTGATTGCCTGCTGTCTGGCGTAAGGTATCCAGAATCGCCTGTCGCTCCACCTGGACAAGCGGTACACCGCCGAGTCCCCGATTAGCGTTTAGCGTATAGCATTTAGTATTCAGTTTTTCACTGTTAGCTGTATGCTGTTCGCTGTCGGTTATTTCCGGCAGTGGTTGTAGTTCGTCAAAAAGCCACGAGACGTCGGCTAACGAGAGGGTTTGGCCAACACCTAACATCAGTGATGTCAGTACCACATTTCGCAACTGCCGGACATTGCCGGGCCAATGGTATTTGGCAAAAATATCCATCATCGCAGTGTCAAGTTTGGTAATATGACGTTGCGCTTGCCGTGCATAGAGGTTCACAAAATGCCATACAAGGTCAGGTAAATCTTCGCTGCGCTGCCTTAAAGGCGAGACAATTAGTCTTATTCCGCTTAGCCGATAGTAAAGGTCCTGACGGAATCGGCCTTCTGTTACCTCCTGTAGTAAATCCTTGTTGGTAGTGCTTATTACTCGGACGTCAACTCTGATATTATCGTTTCCTCCGACACGTTCAAAATCCTGCTGTTCGAGTATGCGCAGCAGCTTTGCCTGGAACCTTGGCGGGGTTTCTGTGATTTCGTCCAGCAGCAGGGTTCCGCCGTGGGCCATTTCGAACCGTCCCTTACGCTGAGCGTAAGCACCTGTAAAGGCGCCCTTTTCGTGGCCGAACAGTTCGCTTTCAAGAAGCGAGTCGCTTAACGCTGCACAATTGACTTTGACATAAGGGCCCTGTGCCCTTTTACTGCTGTGATGGACAAGATAAGAAATTAACTCCTTGCCTGTTCCGCTTTCTCCGCTTATCAGAACTGGCACTGAAGTAGGGGCTATTTTTTTAGCCAGATTAACGGTTTGAAGCAGTTTCGCACTTCTGCCCACTATTTTGTAGAGTGTTCTAATATCCTGCTCGGCTGAGTCGCAGGTTCGGACGTTGTAGCCGGGCAGCAAGGTGTCCAACAGCCCCTCTATTTTTTCACGGTCGAGCGGTTTGAGCAGGAAATCACAGCAGCCCGCACGAATGGCGCCGACAGCCATCTCGGTTAGTTCCTGTTTTGTTTTTCTATCTTTCAGTCCATCTGTGGCGGATTCAGCTTCCGCAATCATAATTACCGGCATTTCCGGCGAGCCGGCTCGGATTTTTCTAAGCAACTCGAATCCACTCGTCGGTAGTTTGCGCGGCTCGGATGGCTGGCATATTTTGTCGCTGACGAACACAAGGTCGCAGTTGCTCTTGTCGAGAAAATCAAGAGCGGCCTTTTTGTTATTGGCGATAACTCCACGAATGGCTTTGCGAGCTAAAATCTCAAGCATAAATCGAGCCAGTTCAGGGTCGTTATCAACGATTAAGACGTTTGCGAACGGGCCTCTCCGCCGGAATTGGTCGTTGTCGTTTGTTTTGTTCTGAGCCACTTTTTGAATACTCCATTTCAGAATTAGCGTATAGCGTTCAGGTTTTCACGGTCCGCTGTTTGCCACTTTTCGCTGTTGATTTTCATCAATCAGCATCCTGGGCTTATTTTGTTGGTACCAGTCGATTAGCTTGCTTCTGGTTTTCGCCGGGCCTACCCACGGCGAATCCGGGTATTTTGTGATTATCTGCCTATAGAATTCCATCGCCTCCGCCGGTGCGTCATTTCGCAGACAGTTAGCCGTTTGAAATAAAATCCAGGCCTTGTTTCCGGGCGAGTCAACTTCATCCTTACCAATACGTCTGAGGGCCTCCTTGTAACATTTCGCTGCTTGTTTTAGATACCCACTGCGGAACAGTACCTCCGCTAACTCAAACGGTTCTTCAAGTTGTTCCGGATGCTGTAATACATTATCGAGCGCTTGTAAAGTTTGGGTGCTTGTCGTTTCCGCTCCTTCGGCTTTGCTCAGGGTAGGTTTTGCGGGAATAATACTATCTGCTTCATCTTTTTTCTTTTCAGGTTTTTCCTGCACTTTTGTAGCGGATGAAGTTTTATCAGGTTTGGTTTTTTGGGCCGGCTCAACGACAATGAATGGCTCAGGAGTTTTATCCTGTGGTTCAAGTTCAACGGAACTGATTTGTTTAATTAGCTGTTGAAGCTCATTCTTGCTCTTGCTGTCCTTCTCACCTTCATAAGCACTAATCTCGGCTCGCCACAGTTGGCGTCCGAGACGAGTAGTCGGGCTTTTAACATCGTTTAGCGTATAGTCCGCCTGCGGCGGATTCAGTTCTCTTTTATTGTTATCCGGCCTGGAGGCCAAAAAATCAGTTGGGTCGAAGTGCTCTGATGAAATTTCAGCCCCGACAGAATGCGCGGAGAAGTAAAAAATAAGAAGTAAGAAGTAAGAAGTAAAAAGGTGAAGCTTGAAACTTAACGTCAATGAACTTTTACGTTTCTGGCTACAAATTTGCGTTAGATTTTTGTTTCTTATGCTCATTTCCATTGCCCCAGAAGAGCTAAAGCTGCCTTGTCATAATTTTTCTGCTGTTTGTAGGCCGCTGCTATGATATTCAATGCCTTTTGCCTTATCATCGCTGATGGAGCCGAGTCCAAAAGCTGTGAACAGATTGAGATGGATTGAGAATTCCGGCCGAGTTTCAAACAAACATCAGCTAACTTGAGAGTGATTTTGTGCGCCAGCGGGCCGGGTTCGGCGGTAGCAATGATTTCAGTCAATTTCCTGCGGGCAAGCTCCAAATTTCCTTCAGCAACCCAGCAATCGGTTAGTTCGAGAGATATTTTGGCCTTTAACTGTTGGTCGGAAGTGTATTCAATCCTATCGCCAAGGAGAGCAATGGCTTCGTCAGTCAGACCAATTGCCCGAAGAATTCCGCTCTTGAGCAGTAATATCTCAACTGCCTCTTTTTCCGAGAATGCCGCCAAATCTACGTCTTCTAATACGCCAAGTGCCTGAACGAAATTCTCCTGCTCCATATACCCTTCAACCAGTGCCGAGACGGCCTCTACGTATTTTTCCCTTGGTAGATGCCCCGTTAATGCATATTGAAAAGCGTCGCAGGCCTGCTGTGATTTGCCCAAAGCCATATTAGTTTTGCCTAAGAGAAAGTAGGCCGAACAGGCGGTTTCGTTTTTGCGGTCTTTGGCAAGCGTGATGTACCGAATTAGCCATTTTGCCGCAGATTCATAGTCTTTGAGCTGATAAAAACATTCGCCTGCTCTAAGGGCTGCGGTGCTTTGTGATTCCGAAGACAAGCCGAGATTATAAGTTTTGCGATAAAGCCGGGCGGCTTCTGCTATGAGTCCCGCTTTGGCTGTGATGTCGGCGAGATATAAATGAGTACTTTCGGCAACCTTGGTATAAGAATATTGTTCAGCGAGCTGCTTCAAATCCTGCTGGGCGCCGGAATAGTCACGCAGACCGGCTTTTAGTTTGGCCGAGTGCAACAAAGCAAATGGCGCTAAAGATGTTTTTGAAAACCGATTAGCCACTAATTTGTACTCTGCGATTGATTCGCCGATATTGCCTTTTTGAGCGTACAAAAGCCCTATGGCAAAATGAGCGTTGGCAATACGCTCATCACTGTGAAATGCGAGCAGAAATTTTTGCCAAAGCGAAATGGCCTCGTCGCTAAGCAGCCGTTTGTGTTCCGGTAATGAAGAATAATCCTCCGGATTGTAAATAGTTACGCTTCCTTCTTTGTCCTGACGCGCCAATAAGCCAACAGAGCCGGCTGCCGCTGTTACAACTTGCTGCGTAGTCGCTTCCAACATATACAAATTGACCGGCCTTTTGTGAATCCCGATTGGAGTCAGTCCAAAAGCCCAGTTAATATCAAGCATGGCGTTAGCGGCAAATCTGGCCAGCAATTCCTCGATTGGCGCCCTTCGGCAAATCACTGTGTAGCGGGCTGTCCCGATGGAACCGGAGCGTTTGACTTGCTGAATTTGCGGGCCAAGCAACGCTTTGTTTAATTGCTCTGAACCCGAGTGCAGTAAAGTACGCAGTTGGGTTTCGTTCAAGTTGATGAAAGGAGCTTTTTGCGCCTTGGGTTCAGTCCACAAACTTTCAGGAAGGTTCTTATCGGCGTCACAAAGCAGAAGAACGTTTCTGGTTAGCGCTTCAGCAGCCAGAAAGTAGCAATCCCGCTTGAGTTCCGATAGACGTTGAACGGGTTCAAAATCCACTGCGTCAATTAAGGAAATTGCCTGATAAGCTCTGGCTCGTGCGCTTAAGTATTGCTTGTTCTGCATCTCGAGCAAGCTGAGATGGTAATTTGCGATTGCCCTTATAACTGGGGAACGACTTTGCGAAACCGTTCTTAATCCCGATAAAACGGAATTTGCCTGTTCGAGAACGGCTCCTTTTTCCATACACAAAGCCATTTTCAGCCGAAGAAAATCTTTCATCAATTCATCTTCAGTCACGTTCGATGTCATCTTGGCTTGAATATTTTGGCAGAGCTGGTTATAAGCTGCGTAGGCATTATTGTAATCGCCCTTTAGTTCAAACTCTTGAGCGATTTTCAAAGACAGTGGCTGTTCAGTAATTTTGAATTTTGAATTTTGAATTTTGAGTTTATTTGCTTCGCTTAATAATTTTGAGTTTTGAGTTCCGAGTTTTGTACCGACTGGTCGGGATTGAGTTTTGAATTCTTTTATAGGCACTGAATGAGGTTTCAACAACAAATACAACAATCCGGATAACATCATCGTGATGATTAAAACAGCACAGGGAACAAGAACTTTC
>QNBZ01000137.1 GCA_003644295.1 Planctomycetota bacterium | reverse complement strand
CCGAAGACGCAGGTAAAAACCCATGCAGAATGGATTACAGAAGAAATGACCGGTGCTATCAAGCTTGACATCCCGTTGAAAGTTGATATAACCTTTGGCCCAACCTGGCTGGGAGGATGAACCGCTAGGCAATGCAAGAGAAACTGAACTATGGCGACAATTAACGAAAATTTTTTGAAACTCCAAGCCGGCTATCTGTTCCCTGAAATCAGCAGACGCATTCGTGCCTTCAAGGAAAAAAATCCTGATGCTGACATAATCAGTATGGGTATTGGTGATGTTACCCAGCCGCTGGCCCCTGCTGTTATAGAAGCAATGCACAAAGCCGTTGACCAGATGGGCCATAAAAAAACTTTCAGGGGCTATGACGATGACGGTCTCGGCTACGAGTTTCTAAGAAAAGCCATAAACGAAAACGATTTTAAGCCGCGGGGCGTGGAGTTGGAGCTTGATGAGATTTTCGTCAGCGACGGTGCAAAATCCGATACGGCCAATATACAGGAGATTTTCGGTCAGGACAACGTCGTAGCCATCCCCGACCCGGTGTATCCGGTATATGTCGATAGCAATGTAATGGCCGGCAGAACCGGCCGAGCTAACCAGAACGGCCAGTATGGCAGAATTGTGTATATGCCCTGTGATGAGCGGAATAATTTTGTGCCGGAATTGCCGAACGAAAAGGTGGATTTGATTTATCTTTGTTTTCCAAACAATCCGACCGGCGCCGTGGCGACCGCCGGGCAGTTAAAGAAATGGGTCGATTACGCCCGCAGGAATAGGGCGGTCATTCTCTTTGATGCTGCTTACGAGCGTTTTATTACCGACCCTGATATACCACATTCGATTTACGAAATTGACGGCGCCGAAGAAGTGGCAATCGAATTTCGCAGCTTTTCCAAAACCGCTGGCTTTACCGGCGTGCGGTGTGCTTTTACCATTGTGCCGAAGCGATTAAAGGCCTACAAGAAAGATGGTGCTGCTGTCGAGGTTCACCCGATATGGACAAGACGGCACCGCACCAAGTTTAACGGCGTATCGTATATTACACAGGCAGGTGCTGCCGCCGTTTATAGTCCCGAAGGCAAAAAGCAGGTACGCAGGATTATCGATATTTATATGGACAATGCAAAGTTCATCCGTGAGGCGCTCGGCGAAATTGGTTATACCGTTTATGGCGGAGTCAACGCACCGTACATTTGGCTGAAAACTCCGGACGGAATAAGTTCGTGGGAATTCTTTGACATATTGCTGAGCAAAGCCAACGTTGTTGGTACTCCGGGAGCGGGCTTCGGCTCCGCTGGCGAAGGGTATTTCCGGCTCACAGCTTTTGCACAGCCCGAAAGCGTTAAGAAAGCGATGGAACGTATTAAAGTTATCTCCTGATGGCCGAATATACAGCATACATCGGGTTAGGCAGTAACCTCGGCGACAGGCGGGATTCTATAAACAGCGCTATTGGGTTGTTAGCCGAAACTCCGCACATCGAAGTTACGAAGGTAAGCAACATAATCGAAACCGCTCCGCTTGCCGGCAGAAAGCAACCTGACTACCTGAATGCAGTTGCCGAAATAAAGACCACTCTTACCGCAGAAGATTTGCACAGGAAACTGGCTGACATTGAAACTTCGCTCGGCAGAACACGCAGGGAAAAGTGGTCGCCGAGAACTATCGACATTGACCTTTTGCTCTTTGGCGATGAGATTATAAACAACGCCGATTTAACCGTTCCGCATCCTCAGATGCACCTGCGTTCGTTTGTGCTAAAAGGGCTTTGTCAGCTAAACGCAGGGTTATTGCACCCTGTTATGAAGGAATCTATGAATGAGTTGGCAGCTCGGCTCGGCGGTGCAGATTTTGTCCTCAATCCGGAGCTGCCGCAGCTTATTAGTATAGCTGGTGTCATCGGCGTTGGAAAAACCACTTTGGCAAAAAAACTGGCTGGCATTTTCCACTGTGAATGTTTGCTCGAACCTTATGATGCAAACCCTTTTATGCCGGACGTCTACGCGGGCAGAAAAGAGATGGCGCTGGATTCGCAGTTGTTCTTCTTGACGCACAGACTTGAACAGTTAAATCATAACACATTAGCGCCGGGGCAAATAGCTATCAGCGATTATATTTTTGATAAAGAGTTCATATACGCAAATCGACTGCTCAGCACTGCACAGTTAGCTTTATATGAGCGGATTTATCAGTTGTTCAGCTCAAAGGTTACTGCCCCTGCGTTGGTAATATATATGCGGGACTCGGCACAAAAATGTCTGGAGCGTATCCACAAGCGCAACCGTCCTTACGAACAGAGAATTGAGATGAAATTTTTGGAAGAGTTGAGCTATGATTATGAGCGGCTTTTCAGCAACTGGAAAACCTGTCCCGTTATTCGTACATCGATAGATGTTGATGTCAATCACTTGGCGGACCAAATAAAAACTTATGTTGTCGTTTAGCCACCAACTTTATGTTGGGGGTTATTCATTAGAATGAAAGTTGCGAAAACTATAGAATTGGTCAGAAGTTTGGTGAAAGCTGCTCGCAGCAGCGGCAAAACGGTTGGCTTTGTACCGACAATGGGAGCGTTGCATACCGGCCATATTTCGCTGATTGAAGCGGCTGTAAAGCAATGTGATTTTGTCGTGCTCAGTATTTTTGTGAACCCAACGCAATTTGTCCCCGGTGAGGACTTTGAAAAATACCCGCGACCCATCGATGCTGATTTGCAAGTTTGCGAAAAAGCAGGTGTAGATGTTGTTTTTGTTCCGACGACCGAGCAGATGTACGCAGCCGAGAATCTTACGTGGGTAAATGTGGAGAAATTGACTGACACGCTCTGTGGCAGATTTCGGCCGGGACACTTTCGAGGTGTAACCACTGTTTGCGCCAAGCTGTTTAACATAGTTGCTCCGGATGTCGCATTTTTCGGCCAGAAAGACGCTCAGCAGACGGTTGTTATCAAGCGAATGGTTGCCGACCTTAATATGCCGCTGGATATTGTTGTTTGTCCTACGGTTCGTCAGAACGATGGATTGGCTGTAAGCAGCAGAAATCAATACCTGACAGACCAACAGAAGCAAGATGCGACCTTGATATACAAATCTCTTCAGGAATGCCGGCAGATGGTTGAAACCGGTACTACAGAGGCGCAAAAAATTATTACCCGGATGCGCCAAATACTGAACCGGAGGCCGTCAATAGAGATAGAATACATAAGTATCGTTGATGCTGAAACACTGCGGGAGCTTGACAGGGTTGTCGGCAGGGTTCTCGTAGCGGTTGCCGTCAAAATCGGCCCAGCCCGTCTAATCGACAACATTCTGCTGGACACGGGCAAGCGATAATGTATAATACTAACGATGTTTGTAAAGGTATTAAAAAGCAAATTACATCGCGCAACGGTTACCGGTACCAAGTTGCACTATCCCGGCAGTATCGCTATAGACTCGACACTGATGGAGGCGGTCGGCATTTTGCCTTACGAAGCGGTTTTGGTTGCCGACTTAAACAACGGCAGTCGGCTGGAAACTTACGCTGTTCCTGCTGAGGCAAATTCCGGCCAAGTTGTGATACTTGGCGCCGCCGCCCGGCTGATTAACCCGAAAGATATTGTCATCATTTTTAGTTTCGGCCTTTTGACGCCGGACGAGGCCGGAAAATTTAAACCTAAAGTCGTCGTCCTTGACGAAAATAACAAAATTAAGTAGTTGTTTAGCCCCCCGATTTATTCGTGGGGTTATTTATCCTGATGTTTCCTGAACTTTTTGAAATTCCTATCATTCATTTGACGGTCAAAAGTTATGGCCTGATGATGGTACTTGCTTTTCTTACAGCCGTCTATCTGATAAGGCGACTTAGCCGCAACATCACTCCCGACCCGCAAATGATTACTAACGCCGCTCTTTACGCGCTCATCGCTGGCATATTCGGTTCGCGTTTGTTTTATGTAGTCCATCATTTCGACCAGTTCCGCGGACGTTTGTTTTCGGTTTTCGCCGTTTGGCAGGGCGGGTTGGAGCTTTTGGGCGGCGTGCTTTTAGCAATTGCTGTTATTGCTTTGTATTGCCGGCGTCATAAACTCCCTGTACGTCGCTATCTTGATATTCTGGCTGTCGGATTGATGGCAGCGCTGGCGGTCGGCAGAATCGGCTGTTTTCTGAACGGCTGCTGCTTCGGCAAGCCGACGAATCTGCCTTGGGCTGTTCGTTTCCCCTACGGCTCGTTTGTTTACCGCAGCCAGATATATCCAAACCTCGAAAGGAATCGTCCGGAGCCACAGTTGGTACTGCCGGACGACTTTTTCGGCTACTACAATGAAAACGGAGTATGGTCGCAGGGCCTGAAGCCCAAAAAATATCTGAGCCAGTGGCAAAAACAGATGGTCGAAAACGGCAAGTACCGCTGTTTGCCTGTCCATCCTACGCAATTGTATTCATCTGCCAATGGCGCTGTTTTGTGTTTTTTGCTTTACCTTTTTTGGCGAAGGAGCAAAGTTGGCAATGGGCTGTTTGCCGCACCTGGCTGCACCTTTAGCTTGATGTTCATACTTTACGGCTTTACCCGATTTTTCATAGAATTTGTCAGGGATGACAACCCTTATGAGTTTGACGGCATAACAATCTCACAAAATGTTTGTATTGTTATGATACTACTGGGTGTGGTTTTAATGGTGATATTTCAAAAAATGAAGCCCAAAATAATAACCAATAATCAATAATCAATAATCAGTAATCAATAATCAGTAATCAATAATCAGTAATCAATAATCAGTAATCAATAATCAGTAATCAATAATCAGTAATCAATAATCAGTAATCAATAATCAGTAATCAATAAT
>QNBZ01000136.1 GCA_003644295.1 Planctomycetota bacterium | reverse complement strand
GAGGTGCGGGAATTGATTAATAGGTTTGCGAATTAGTTCATTGTTCATAGTTCATAGTTCGTTGTCGATGAACTATGAACAATCAATAGCCGTTCTTTGACAAGTTAATACTGTTATGCGGAATTGAGTATATTGAGGATTCGTTCTAAGTTGGCGGCGGTGAGTTCGCTGCGGCCTTGTAAATAGCGGTAGAGCGTGCTGTAATTTAATTCAGTGCCGTATTTTTTGTTTACCGCAAAAGTAAGTTGCGGCACGCTCATCTTTTTTGCTTTAAGATGTTTTTTGATTTGTCTGCGAAAATCAATCTTCGTCATCGTAATGCTCCTTTGATTCGAGTATGCGGTCATATTCATTGATGGCGTCACCGGCCTGACGCATTAGTTTGGCGAGGGTGGCTGCAAGTTCATCAGGTGATTTGTCTTTGTAAAATTTTTGCGGGTCATCGAGCCAGAGGAACTCGGCGATGTCATTGCCGCCGACCTCATTATCGAGAATTTCGCCGATGAATCGGGGCCGATGAGTATGGATTATGTATTGGCGGTCGCCTTCGATATTTTCAGCGATGAGCCATTTATCAAATTTAGAGATTGCCATAAGTCACCTTGATTTATTTGATTCGACCATAAAGGCAGGCCGGCCGGCAACGAGCCAGACCGACCCGCCGGGTCGAAAAATTACACAATTTCACAGTGGGGGTTACCATTTTTTACGTCATACGACAGGATTATATCCTCATCACCACGTTCCCAGCGACTTACGCCCCCCATCTCTCCGCCGCACTCCCGAAATCCTGCTTCTGTCAGAATTTTTTCGATTTCGATAGCAGCGTCAATGGTATCGACATAATCACCAACATCATTAAACTGGGTGTTGTACACCTCGACAGCGTACTCCAATTCGGCCAGCACCTCTTTTTTTGTCTTTTCAGTTTTCATTTTTCGACCCTTTCAGTTATCACGATAAACTCGATGATATATTTTCCCTTGATATTGAAGGCACATTTTCCCATCATCAAACCCCTCTACAATTTCACCATCGAAAGGCGCTGTGCCGTGTTTTTTCCAATGGTCAATATCAGCCAAGAATTCTTCAATTTCCTTTGCAACTTTCGCCCGGTCGATATAGAAATAGCTGGGAGCTTTTTCAACAATAATTTGGCCTGCGCTGTTGATTGCGAAATTGAAGGTTATCTTGCCATAAGGCATAATTAACTGATTGATTTCGTTTTTCATTTTTCGACCCTTTCAAAATTATTTAATTATCAATTCTGCATAATAGTATATGCGTATATGCAAGGATTGTCAAGTACTTTTTTTGAGTTTTTTTGAAAAAATCTTAAAAATCGCAGTTTTTGGGCTAAAAACGGCGATTTTAAGGCAAAAAAAGTTAATAAAAAATCGGATAAAAATAAAATGGATTTGAAGTTTCTAATTTTTTTGAAGCAGTGTTCGTTGTTCATTGTTCATAGTTCAGTGTTCATTGTTCGTTGTTCATAGTTTGAATGCGAAAATTTTATGAAAAATCAGGTAAAAAAAGCAGTAAAAAAGCAAAAATCAGTATGGACACCGGCGGAGCGGGCCGCCTGGCGGCTGCCGGAAAAAGTTACCGTTAGTCAGTGGGCGGATGCCAACAGAGTGTTACCGTCCGACACGGCTGAGCCCGGGCCGTATCGAACCAGCCGCACGCCCTATATGCGCGAGCCGATGAATGCCTTTTGCGATAGCGAAATAGAATTGATAGATATTATGAGCGGCGCACAGATTGGCAAATCAAGCGCTATACAAAATATGGTTGGCTACGCAATCGACCAGGACCCGGGGCCTGCTATGTATGTAGTGCCGCGCGATGATGACATCGTTTATGCCTCGCAAAAGGTCTTCAAGCCGATGATTGAAAGTTCCGAAGCATTAAAAAACCACACAACCGGCAGCCCCCGCGATTTGCAGACTGAATTTTTCAGCTTCGACAGAATGACACTTTACTTTGCATCGGCCGGGTCGCCTGCCGAGATGGCGCAAAAGGCAATTAAATATCTTTTTTTCGATGAGCCGGACAAGTATCCGCCATTTGCCGGCAAAGAAGCAAACCCAATCTCGCTCGGTGTCAAGCGGACGACGACATTTTGGGATAGAAAAATCGTCAAGGTTTGCACGCCGACTACGAAAGACGGCTACATCAACAGCTCCTATGTCAAATCAAATATGCAGGAATATTACATTCCCTGCCCGAAATGCGGTGAATATCAAATTTGGAAATTCATACAGCTGAGAGTGCCGCCAAAGATGCATGACCCGGACGAGATTCGCAAGAAAAAAGATGTTTGGTACGAATGCGAAACGTGCGGTTATAAAATCCGGGAAGAAATAAAGGAGCAGCTTGTTGCTGCCGGCAAATGGGTTCCGGCAGGCCAAACAATTGATGCGAACGGCAATATCAGCGGAACACCGAAACGCTCGAAACGGCACAGCGGCTTTCACATCACATCGCTGGTAAGTCCCTGGAAGGATTGGGCGGAGATTATGGCCGAGTGGTTCGAGGCCAATACTGAAGAAGAAATGGCTAAGGGAGCATTGCTGGATTTCAATAACTCAGTGCTCGGCAAGCCCTTCGAAGAGACGGGCAAAAAATTAAAGGCAAAGGAAGTAAAAAAACTGCTCGGCAGTTTCAGCAAAGGCACGGTGCCGGGCGATTGCCTGCTGCTGGTAGCGGGCGCCGATTACCATAAATCCAGAGCAAGGGGAATCGTTCGCATCGATTACGAAGTACGCGGATTCGGGTATGGTATGAAAAATTGGGTGATAAAAACCGGCTCAATATCGAGCTTTGAAAAGCTCGATGAAGAAGTACTTCTCGAACCGTTTCCCTGGGCGGATGGGACGGATAATGAGACCAAACCATGGCTGGCAGTGACACTTATGTTTATTGATTCCGGATATGAGCCGGATGATGTTTATGATTACTGCAGGCAGAGACCGCGGCTGACCATTCCGACAAAAGGGATGCCCGGGCCGCTGCTGAGGCCAATTGCTGCATCGGAGCTCGAGACAGCGACAGAAAAAAGATTGTCGGCACATAAAAGGGCAAGATATAGAGGTATGCAGCTTTTAACAATCGACACTTATTACTTCAAAAATCAGGTGACAAGCTGGGCCGAAGCCCGAGTTGACGAGAACGGCAAAGTTATCGCAGGGCCGTTGACGCAATTCTACAATGAAATTCCGGGCTATTACTTTACCGAGTTCACCAATGAACATCTCGTTAAAGTTCACAGCTCAAGAGGCGTTGCCAAGTGGCTCTGGAAGCCGGTAACTACCGGAGCTCCGACACATTCGCTCGATACGGCGGTTCTCTGCGCAGCAGCGGGCTATTACAAAGGAATCCATTATTTACGCCGGCCCGGCGAAAAAAAGAAACAAGCAGCAGTTGCGGCGGTGATGCAGCAGCGATTAAGCAGTCGCAGAAGAGGGCCGAGAAGGCCGGCAGGCGATGCGTTTCTGGATGATATGCCGGAATTATGATGTGAGGGGCAAAGGGGCAAAGGAACAAAGGGGCAAAGGAACAAAGGGGCAAAGGGGCAAAGGAACAGAGGGACAAAGTTAACGAAATACGAAATACGAAATACGAACGACGAGATACGAAATACGAATTATGAACGGATTCTTGGACGATTTACCTGAATTGGAAATTGGTGAGCCGCGTCGGAAAAAGAAAAAACGGCAAAAAACCGAACCATTGCGGCCGCCCCCCGAAGACATAGTTGTCAAATATATTCGCTTAAAATGCCCCCGCTGCGGCAGTTATAATGTGCCGGTTTATGACAGCAATCACTTGCCTATTCGTTATCATAGATGTTCAAAATGCGGTTTGACCTTCAAATCCGTCGAAGAACACGTCTGAAATTTTTTTTCATCTTATTACTAATTATTAGTAATCACCTTCTTGCCGATTCAATGAACCCTGTCGATAATTGTTCATAGTTCATCGATAACGAACAATGAACGATGAACAAAAAATAATGAACATTTAACGATTGAAAGGGAAAAATATGGCTCAGATTAAATGCCCGAATTGCGGAACGGTACGAGTGGTCCCCGAAGGCAAGCGCAAAAGGTGCCGGAAATGCGGCACTGCCCTGACGACCAATCCACCGAAACCCGCCAAGGTTGAAACAATAACAGCCGAGCAGCTCAAGGAAAGGTATCCCAAGCAAATCAAGCAAATAATTGCCGAAGCGGTTGGTGCCGAAGCGGTTGGTGAGAAGGTCGAAACTAAATTGCCTGCCGAAACAACTGTTGATTTGGAATCGCTCAACTATAAGGAATTGAAGAGTTTGGCCAAAGAAAAAGGGTTGGATGTGCCGGTTGTTATTTCAAAAGCAAATCTGATTAAGATGATAGCCGAGGCAGAAAAACCGGAACCGGAACCCGACAGTGGCAATGAAAATAATCAATAATCAATAGACAATAATCAATAATCAATAATCAATAGACAATAATCAATAATCAATAATCAATAATCAATTAACAAATGGCAAAGACATTAGCGGAACAACTCAGCAGCGTTCAGACGGCGATTGAGAAAATCGAGACCAAAGGCCAAAGTGTTTCTTTCGACGGCACTTCATATACCCGCGCTAATCTCAAAGACCTTTACGAGCGGGAAAAGAGCTTGCTGCGAAGAATCGCTCATCAAAGCACACACGGAAGGACGGTTGCGGAATTTTGAACGAATTGTCGAGAAAAACGTCCGAGCGTATCGATAACATCGTTAGCATCTTTTCGCCCAGACGGGCGTATCTGCGCAAGGCGTTTCGATTCAGTTACGACGCTATCGATTCCAGCCG
>QNBZ01000135.1 GCA_003644295.1 Planctomycetota bacterium | reverse complement strand
TTTAGAGTTTGTTTAGGATTTAGATATTCTGATTTAGAATTTAACACGATTAACATAAGTTTTTATAAAACAAAGTGTTATCAACGCCAACCAAATCTATGCGGCGCTGTAGTATTAAAATGCCCCCCATATTTACCGGAAAGTGAATGACAAACCGCCCAGCAGGGCAAGGCCTTCAGGGTTAGCAAACCCAGTCAATTACCAGTAACCATTTAACAATGAACAATAGTCAACCAACTATGAACGATTATGCAAAACAAACCCAATCTTGTCCGCCATAGGCGGATTGCAAATCATACTTTAACAAAGGATTATGGAAATGTACGCCTTTGCAGAGGATTCAAAAACAAAGCCAATCAGACCCAATTTCAAAACCAGCCAAAATATGCCGAGCGCATTTATTAATCACAATTGGTGTTATCCGCCAGACCTCATTTTTTTTCTTAAGCGCCGGCTGGTTTTCTTGAGGATTTTTTTTATCAGCAATACTTTCTTAACCCCACTTTTTTTGCTTTCCGCCCAGTATTCTTTGAAAAATCTCATACGGTCGGAATTGCTCATATATGCTGGCGGAAACATATTTACCTGTACCAGATTTTTCAAACGCAGCCGAAAGGGCAGTCTGTGGATTTTTTTGGTTCGCTCATTATCAAGAAGAAAAAACCGCCAATTGTCGTTTTCCTGTTTTGCCAATATATTACCAAGTCGTAAATCGCCATGGAAAATACCCCTGGCGTGCATTCTGCCGACTGTTCGCCCAAAAGCTTGTGCCAGTTTGCGTTTGCTTCGCACTTGTTCACTAGTTAAATTTTCAAGCGTGTCAAAAAGACACTCGTAAATTCGTTTTGCGTTTTCAACGCCAAGAGTTACTAAAAAATCCTCTGTATAAAAAAGATTAAACTTGCGTTTACCCATTGCGATGATAGCGGGGGTATCAAAGCCATTTTCAGCCAACATCAGCGATGCATTAAAGGCCCGACTGGCTCGACTGGTGCGGAAAAGATGTTTAATAAAATCCCAGATTGACCTGTAAAGATAGCTCTTATAATAGATTTCCCTGTCGGCGTCATCGAAGTGAACTGTGAATTTATATACGCGGGCGAATTTTGACGATTGGATTGTTGTCAATTGATAGCATCGCTGTAACTCTTTTTCACCGGCTAATAAGGCCTGTTCGAGAGTGTTGTTGCGAAAATTTTTGCGAATATATAAAGTATGGCCGCCCCTTTGTATTTTATCAAAACCGTTAGCCAAGATGTTATCGCCCCAGAATAGTTATACCAAGCCGGTCGGCGAGTTTTACTGTTTCCGGTTTGTCGATAATTATTGTTTTTTCAGCTTCGACAACCAGACATTTGGCGCCGTTTTCAGCCAGCCCTCTGATGGTATCCGGGCCTACGCACGGCACATCGAATCGCATATCCTGATTCGGCTTCGATGTTTTAATCAGCGTCCAGCCCCCTGATTTACAGAGTTGGCCGGCCCGCTCAATCATCTGTGCCGTGCCTTCTATTGCCTCGACTGCTATCACTTCTTTTTCCTTTACCGCAATTGCCTGGCCTATATCCAGTTCGCCGAGCTTTTTTACTATCTGCCAGCCGAATTCAATATCGCCTTTGACTGACTGGTCCAGTTGACGTTTGGTCATTGTGCCGGATGTCGCCAGATATTCTTTGCAGTACATCGTTGAATTCTCCAGTATTATTCCGCCGCTGGCCAACTCGTCAGCTAATGCGTTTAAGAGCGTATCGTTTTGTTTATCCTTGCTGCGCAGCCGCCAATACCATATTCGTATAGCCCGCCAGTCCGGCAGGTACCGCAGGATTCGCCAGGGCGTAAAAATGCGTCCTTTAGCAATTCGGCCAACCATAATTGTTTTGGTTACGCCGTGCTTTCTCAGCTTTCGTATCCAACTGCCCGGACGGGCTATCGCAACTTCATAAAACACGTCAACTTCGTCAGCTAATTTGGCGTTTGCGTTATCCGCCAGCCCTGCGCAGATTACTTTTAACCCCGCCTGTTTTGCGCCGTCTGCTACGAGAAAAGGCAACCTTCCCTCTCCGGCAATCAAGCCAAGTACATCTGTACTGCTCATAAACTGTTTAGCCCCCGGTTTCAGCTGGGGGTTTCCTGTCCGGCTGGCCTTCCAAAACCCGATTTGGCAGATGAAGCGACTTGTTCAATTCGATTTTCGAGCTTGCGAATATTCTGCCGCATATCAGGCAGGTATTGTATCATACTATACGCTCGTTTGCCCTGGTTTGCCTCAATAGCCGGTGCGCCCACAACAAACCGCCCATCCGGTACATTGTTAATCACTCCCGCCTGTGCGGCAATCGTAACATTGTTACCAATATTGATATGTCCGACAATACCAACCTGACCGCCTACTGTGCAGTGATGTCCGAGAGTGGTCGAGCCGGCAACGCCTACCTGAGCTACGAGTAGGCAATGCGCTCCAAGTTTGGCACCGTGGCCTATAGCGACTAAATCACCCAATTTACTACCTTGGCCGATGATAGTATCGCTGAGCGTCCCTCGTTCGATTCCGCAGCAGGCACCGATTTCCACATCGTCCTCTATAACCACAATGCCTATCTGTGGTATTTTGTGATGTACGCCGTTATGGCTGGCATAGCCGAAGCCGTCTTCACCGATTGTTGAATTCGCATTTATAATTACGCGGTTGCCTATTTTGCAGCCGTCATAGATAACGACATTTGGATAGATTATGCAGTCATTGCCGAGTTGTGCACCCTCTCCGATGTGCACACCGGGATAGATTATGCAGCCGTCCCCGATTTTTGCCTCGTCAGCTATTGTTACGAAGTTATGGATATGACAGTCTACGCCTATTTTAGCGCTATCTGAAATCAGGGCTTTTGGACTGATGCCTACTTTTTTGTGTTTGCGATGGCCGTGCAGCAGCACCATAATCTGCATAAAGGCATAGTAGGGGTCGTCTGCTATTAAAAGCGGAACCGAGATATTAGGGTGGGCTTTCCCCACGATTACGGCGCCGGCTTTTGTCGTTCGCAGTTGCTTTTCGTATTTGCTGTTGGTCAGAAAGCTGATATCACTTTCGCCAGCTCGCCCTAGCGTAGAGGCCGATTTGATTATAACATTTGGGTTGCCGCGAACCTGCCCGCCTACGTATTCAGCCAATTCGCCCAGAGTTTTTGTCTGCATATAAACTCCCTGTTAAATTAGTCGTCAGCGGTTGTGCATTATACCATAAAGACAGATATGGTCAACTGCTCAATATTCATAAATGGGTAGCCCCTGTCATATTGCAAGCAAGGCCAAAAAACCTGTTGCAAAATTTTGCCATCATACTATAATATCTGATATTAGTAATAATGACGGGCAAAAAAGCTATATGCTGAACACTAATTATTTGGAGCAATTCTTATGGAACCAACCACAGAATTTGAAATCAATCTGTTTGCGGCTAATTTGCCGACTATGGACGAAATAGGGAAGCTCTCAGAGCTCGTACATTCCAGCGAAAGAAACCAGCTAACCTTCAGCGAACAGGTAGAGCAGAATATGGATAAGACCGGGCAGAAAGCTTCCCTTGCAGTGGGAATCGGACTTTTTATCCTCGGCAGAAACGCTGAAGCGGTTGACAAACTGCAAAAGGCAAAGGACTGCAAGGAAAAATTCATATACCTGGCTCTTGCGCTTCGACGAATAGGCAAATTCGATGATGCAATCGAAAACTTCCAAAACTGCCTCGACTATGAAGCCGATACATTAACCATAACTCTGGAGAAAGTTGCTACATATCGCTATGCGTCGGACTTTCAGGCCGCGGCTAAAGAGCTCAAAACCTGTGCGAATTTTGAAAATGTAAGTGCCGAATATCACTACCAGCTCGGCCGTCTCCAGGAAGCCCAGGGACTCTATGATGAGGCGGTGGAGAATTATAAAACAGCTTTGGATTTGTCTCCTGAGCATCAAAAAGCTCTTTTCCATCTTGCCTATCGCTGCGATTTATCCGGCGATGAAGATGCAGCCATCGACTACTACAGGCAGATTGCTTTAAGCTCTCCGGTTTATGTAAACGCTTTGCTGAACTTATCCGTGCTTTACGAGGATACTGGCCGGTTTGACAAGGCATCTCAGTGTGTTGACAAGGTGTTGGAGGCCCATCCGAATCATCAAAGAGCTATCTTGTTCAAAAAAGACATCGAAAGCTCGAAAACGATGTTCTACGATGAAGAACAAGAAAAGAAAAGAGACCGCAGAACCCAGATACTTGAAACGCCCATCTCTGATTTTGAGTTATCAGTGCGCAGCAGGAACTGCCTCAGGAAAATGAAAATAGAAACAATCGGAGACCTCTTAAATATCACCGAAGCGGAGCTGTTGTCTTACAAAAACTTTGGTGAAACGTCCCTTAGAGAAATCAAGGCAATTCTGGAACCAAAGGGACTGTATCTTGGTATGGCTCTGGATGAAAAGCAGCTCACTTTGGATGAACCCCTTGATAGCGAGGCCGTAGAAGATGACGATGAAGGGCTTGCGGCTAAACCTGTGGAAGACCTTCAGTTATCAATTCGCTCCCGAAAGTGCCTGCAAAAGCTTAACATTCATACAATAGGCGACCTGGTACGCAAAACGGAAGCTGAGCTACTTGGCGTTAAAAATTTCGGTCTGACAAGTCTAAATGAAATCAAAAAGGCCATCAGCGATATCGGTCTGTCTCTGCGAACTCTGGACTAATCGATTGATTATTGATTATTGATTATTGATAAATGATTATTGATAAATGATTATTGATAAATGATTATTGATAAATGATTATTGATAAATGATTATTGATAAATGATTATTGATAAATGATTATTGATAAATGATTATTGAT
>QNBZ01000134.1 GCA_003644295.1 Planctomycetota bacterium | reverse complement strand
CTCTGTTAAAGAGGACAGGAAGTTTCAACTATCAAAAAAGGGAAAACCTTTTTTGATAGTGGTTGCAGACAGTATAAACTACATAGAATAACATATACATAAGCAGGGCTCACACGAACTTCCCCTTTCCGTAGTTCCTCACACCCCTGTAAGTTGGTCTGGACAATCCAGGCTGGCTTGCGGGGGTTTTTTATTGCCCAAAATTTAAGGAAACACAATGAAGTTAATCAACCCATTCACAGAGGATTGAAAGGAAGGAGTTAAAATTGAAGCAAACAAGCAAAGAATTGACAGAATATTAGTATCATTGTATATTTTATAAGAGAAAAATAAACAAGGAGGACACTATGGATAAAGCCACTAAAAAACAGTTATGGACTTTATTTATTTTAACAGGAGAGGATTGGAGGGATAGAAATATATCCAAAAAAGAGGCATCCAGAATTATAGGGGAACTATTAAAGGAGAAAAAAGAGGAAGAAATGAAAGTTGTAAGAGCCATTAGAGAAGGGATAAAGGAAGGTAAGAAGCGGTATAAGCAAACAAAAGAGCCAGCAATGGTAATCTATGACGCAGACCTTGAGGGCAGGCCTGTGAAAGGAGGGAATGTTTATTATGAGCCAGAATTCTCTGGCTGTGGAACTGCATGGGTTGAATGGTCGCCAGGTAATAGAAAGTTTAATAACTTGATGAAAAGAATAGCAAAGAAATATAAAAATCTTGGACTTACAGTTACTAAAGATTACTATGGTAACTGGGTTATGTTCGTGGAGGGGTATGGATATTCTAATGGGCATATAAAAAGAACTATAGCTTTTTACGATGCAATAGCAGATAAGTTAAGCGAACTTGGGTATAATGTAAGGGTCAACTACAGGCTTGATTAACCGTAAACCTTAAAACAGGAGGGGTGAAATGTGTAAAAAAGAAAAAGTCGTATCAGTTGTTCTTAAAGATGGTGGTATCACTATGGGTGTCGTCAATAAAGATGGATACCTGATTGAACTGTTCCAGCATAACACAAGGGCAAAAACACCAGAGGAAAGACACCAATCCCTCATGAAACACGTAGGGGAAATTATAGATGATGGAGGAAGAAAGTTCTATGATACGCTTAACAGTATGTTATTTGTTTAATATCCTTGTTGTTATTCTGTATGTTTTAAGCCTGTCATCCATGTTTATATCCAGAGAAGAAAAGTAAAGAGGACAAGAGGGTTAAAATTGAAGCAAAACTTACAGGTGCGGATAGTTCTGTATCCGTAAGGAGGAAAAATGGAGTGGATTGTTTTGTCAGAAATTCCACCAGTTGTATTCTCTGAGCTCTCAGTTGAGATGGTTGCTTATGGAGACAATAAGAGGTTCAATACTACGAATGGCTTTGTAGTTACTGATAAACCGATAGAGAGAAATTTCGTTGTTCCTGTTGATAAGAATAGAAGTGTTGTTATCCACTTGAATTCAGTTAATCCAGAATATATGTTCTACTCTTTTTCAATGAAAAAACCAAGAAGAGTGGTATTGAATAGATTATCTGGCAAGGATACAGGGCTTTTTGGCTACTCTATATTCATTAAGTCAAGGAGAACCATAGGCGATATGAAGAACCAATATATTTTATGCCTTTTTAAGCCCTTCGTAAAAAGAATGAACAAAACAAAAACTGATAAAGCAAAGTTCCCCTTCAAGTTTTACCTTGTGGGTGATGTTTATAATTTGTTCTTAAAAAACTGGAAGAGTGTGGTTCCAGTTGATGATAAAAAAAGGACAGCAGGGGAGCTTATAAGAGACAGTATTGAATACTGGGATAAGGAGATGGATAAGGATATTGAAAGACTTAAAAGGTTAACTGTTTTTCTTGGCTTCAAAAGATAAAAAGGAGGTTATCATGGGTGCAGATTTATTCCTTGAACCAGAGTTCAAAGAATACACCGAGCCTTTTCGTAAAGAGTTTAACAAAATAAAAGCAAAGGCATGGCAAACCGATGAGGAGAAGAAAAGGTTAATTGAACTTTTTGGAGAAATGTATGGTGATGCCAATCCATTCTACTTCAGAGACCCGTATAATAACGGAAGCTTGCTGTGGCGTCTTGGATTATCATGGTGGGAAGATGTTGATAAACTGATAGATAACAATGGTATTCTTAAAGAGCCAGAAAAGTTTTTAGAAATGCTTGAAGCAAAAGAACATATGCTTAATAATATCAGAGATGACGCAGAGAGGGAGTTCTTCAAAAAAGAACTCAAGAAGCTTAAAGATATGTTGAGAAGAGTTATTGAAAGCAATGGTAAGAGTTATATTGTAGCCTCAATATAGGAGGAGACAATGAGCCAAAAACCTTTTGACGGTTACCTTATAGTTCTAACTGCTGGAGTAATAAAATGGCTTGATGATAATTCATATTATACCAGCCCAGCAAACATACATGCACTTGCATATCTTTTTCTGGAATACACCAGAGGAGGGTTGGACTTCACACCTTTTCACTACTATGTGCGTTCAGAGATAATCCAGCATATAATAAGCGTGAAACTATACGAGGGTGGATACTTGTATAAGGAGTGCTGGTATAATAACGGCTTTGAAAGGTGCTTCTATAAGTTAATATCCCTTTCTCCTACAAGTGAAGCTGGAGAAAAAATTTACTCTATGGTGAAAGAGATAGACGACTTCTGTAAGAAGTTTGACCTTGATGGGTATAATATGAAGCATCTTGCGATGGTTCATTATATATTGAAGCATGAAATAGAACTTGGGTGGGTCAAATCTTCTCTTGGTTGGGATATAGACAGAAAAAAGATAAAAGAGTTAAAACCTGTTGTTGAAAAGATAATAAGACAGGATAAAGATATTAAATAAATCCAAAAGTTTAGGAAATAACAAAGGAGGTGTAAAATGAACTTGGCAGTTATACTTAGTTTCATAGTCTCTATTAGTATGGCAATAGACACTATAAACAGAATAGCACCAGTCCATGGTGCAGTTATGATTGCTCCATTGGTAGCCATATCCCTTATGATAATGTTCGTATCTGGCTGGTTGAGGGTTAAAACTATCAAAGAGGAAATACTCTGGGGAGATGTGGGCTTTATTGTTGTATTCCTGTTTATTCCTATATGGATTGGTGTATCATGGTGGTTATCAAACTTCGTAATGCTGTTAAATGATAACACACCGATTGATAGCCTCGTTTGTATATTGGAATTAGCATCTATGGGTTTTGGAGTTTACTTCGTTGAAGGCATAAAGAAAGATTTAACTGATTAGAGGGGGTGTGTCATGGAGAAAAAGTCAGCAATTGAAGGAATAGTATTCACAAGAAAAGGAGGAAAGTGGGAGGTTAAATATACATCCAGTGCTTCTGTTCCTTTTTGCCATATATTTGGAGATTATATGTCCTGTGAAGAATGCGGATATTGGAAAAATGGCAAGTGTATAATAAAGCCAGACGAAATATCTTTTGAGGAAATGATTTATAGAGTGATGGTAAATGCAAAAAAACGAGATTGTATAACCGTAACTATAGAATGGAAAAACAAAGATATTAAAAGAGGGTTTAAGGCAAAATTCTGAAAACGGTATAGGGAGGTGCAATATGGCTGATGTTTCTAAAAATGACAGAGAGAGGTTAAAGAAAAAAGCAGAAGAACTTGGTTTTGAAACTGAAGAATGGAGGTGGTTATCTGCTGATATAGCCTCACCAGCATATGCTCTGTCAATGTTTAATAGGGTCTTTTTAAGGTTGACCTATGATGAGCCAGAAAAGGATGACAGTGAACGGCTTATATCTGCAACCCATTTACATACTGACGATGTCCTTGTATGTTATAAAAGAGATGTGGGTATGGATAATGTGGCAATATATGTGGTTAAGGATTTAAGGTGGCAAGGAGGGTTAGACCGTGCTTCATGGGATGATGGATATGAATATCTTATTGAGCTGATTGATATAAAAAGGGCAGATGAAATTGTTGGGCTGAAGGATTATCTAATGGAACTTGAAAAGGAGGTGTAAAATGGCAAAGATAATATCTATGGAAAGCTTAACAATGGATGAGCTTATTGATATTTATATGAAGGATAAGCATGGTGTTTATATTGTTCTGTTTACAAGCGAATTTACAACAGTCATCTATGAACATGAAGGAAAAAACTACATAATGGAGTTATGCAAGGAAACTGGAGTGAGCTGGTATGAACTGTTAGATGCTGATATAGTAATCCTTAAATTCAGGAACAAGAGAAAAGCCTATTCTTTTATGAAGAAGTATAAAAACCTCACTTATATGAAGATGTATGTAAATGGTAAATATGAAGATGAAAACACTTAATCAGGAGGAAGTAATGGAAGGTGATTATAAAGGCAAAAGGGTTGACAATGGAGAGTGGGCTTGTGGTTACTTGATGGATAAGAATGTAATCTGCCAGGGAACTACATATGATGACTATGTAGATATTGTTGCGGTTAATCCGGTCCTGGTTAAGCCAGAAACAGTATCACAATGGACTGGATTAAGGGATAAGAATAAGAAAAAAATATACTACAATGATGTCTTAAAAGGTGAGAATGGTAAATACTGGGTGGTAAAGAAAGGTAAACTTGCTATCCATCTTAAATGCGTAAAATGGAGAGGCGACGAATGTAATGAAGAGTATGATATAATAACTTATAGTAAACTGCTTAAAAGAGGCGGAAGAGAGTTTGAGGACTACTTTATTGTAGTTGGAAATATTCATGATAACCCTGAATTCAGGAGGTAATGATGACGATTGTAAATAAAAAATATATAGAAAAGTGTAAAAAAGCATTAGAACTACAACAGAACTGGGTGCCACAAAAATGGGATATTGTATATGTGGATAGCAAAATAATAAT
>QNBZ01000133.1 GCA_003644295.1 Planctomycetota bacterium | reverse complement strand
ACCATATCTCCAACCTCGCTGGTCGAATAGCCCATTTTGCCGGCCTGTAAACTCTTCAGCTTGTTGGCTGTTACAAACATCACAGCTTCTTCCACTTTTTTGCCGGCCTCTTCTTCGCCTAACGTTTCGAGCATCATCTGCGCAGCGCAAATGGCAGCTAACGGATTGATAACTCCTTTGCCGGTATATTTCGGTGCGCTTCCGCCAATCGGCTCGAACATACTGACGCCGTCGGGGTCGGGGTTGATATTTCCGCCGGCGGCAATCCCCATACCGCCCTGGGTTATTGCGCCGAGGTCGGTGATTATATCGCCGAACATATTGCCGGTAACAATCACGTCAAACCATTCAGGGTTTTTGACCATCCACATACACGTTGCGTCAACGTGATAGTATTCTCTCTCGATATCAGGATACTCTTTCTCGCCCATTTCATTAAACGCTCGTTCCCACAGGTCATATACAAAGGTCAGCACGTTTGTTTTGCCGCACAGGGCAAGTGTGTTTTTATCGCCTTTATTGCGTGCTTTTTTGCCGTATTTGCGGGCGTATTCGAATGCGTATTTCAGACATCGGTCAACCTGAAAACGGTTATAGACAGACGACTGCACGGCTACCTCGTTGGCTGTACCTTTCATTGTAAAGCCGCCTGTGCCGGTATAAAGGTCGCCGGTATTTTCGCGAACCACAACGTAGTCGATATCGTCAGGGCCTTTATCTTTCAATGGCGTTTCTACGCCGGGATACAGCTTAACCGGCCGCAGGTTGATATACTGGTCGAGTTCAAAACGGGCTTTTAAGAGAATCCCTTTTTCGAGGATACCGGGAGCTACGTCAGGATGGCCGATTGCGCCGAGCAGAATCGCATCGAATTTGCGAAGCTCTTCAACTGCGCTGTCCGGCAGGGTCTCGCCGGTTCTTTTATATCTTTCACCGCCGAAATCAAACTCGGTCAAGTCAACTTTGAAATTAAACTTATCAGCAGCGGCTTTTAATACTTTTACCGCCTCTGCTGTTACTTCCGGCCCGGTTCCATCACCGGGGATTATTGCAATTTTATACACTTTCAATTCTCCTAATTTTGAAAAGGATTATTTAATCGTTTTTGTTATATGGTTCAGCAGGCCGCCGTCTTCGATGATTTCACGTGCAAACTCCGGCAGTGGCTCAAACTTAATATCAATATCAGCAGTTCTGTTTTTAATCAAGCCGGTTTTATAATCAATTTCCAACTCATCGCCGTTATCGATTTTTTCGAGCGCATCAGCCGATTCAATCACATAGAAACCGTTATTGATGGCATTGCGGTAGAATATTCTGGCGAAGGATTTAGCGATAACGGCCAGGATGCCTGCACCGCGGATGGCCCAGACGGCGTGTTCTCTCGATGAGCCACAGCCGAAATCTTCGCCGGCAACTATACAATCGCCCGGCTTAACTTTGTTGACAAAATCAGCATCCAAATCCTCAAGACAATGTTTCGCCAACTCTGCTTCGTTGTCTGTATTAAGGTAACGAGCTGGTATTATTTCATCGGTATTTATATGGTCTCTTTTATAAACATGTGCCTTTGGCATCGCTCACCTCGTTCGCTTACAAATTCTAAATCCTAATTTCTAAACTCTAAACAATATCAAAATCCAAATTTCAAATGTTCAAAACATCATTTACTCTTGGTTATAATTGAACCAAAAATATGTGTAAGCTCTTTAGCTTCATTTTCTAAATTTTGTCGTTCTTGTTCAAGCCCATCATTGTCATTAACATTTATTAATCTAAGCCAGTACTTACTTTCTTTTGCTTCCTTACGACAAATCTTAACCCTCATTACAAAATCCTTTTTGCTCAAAGCCTAATTAGCCTCGATATAATTAGCACCGACTGAACCTGAAGAACGAATTAACTGCTTCAAATCCTCAAAATTAGCGATATCCTTATGTACTTTTCGCGCAAACTCCCTGATATCTTTTGCGAACTTAAGTGTCCTGTCTTCAAGGTCATATTGTTTTGTATTTTGAATTTCGGTCATTATTATTTGTTTAGGATTTAGGGTTTAGATATTAGTATTTCCTTACATGTACTTCCTTGGATCTTCTAACTTACCTGTGATAGCACTTGCCGCTGCGGTAGCTGGCGAAGCAAGATAAACTTCACTTTTTGGGCTTCCCATTCTGCCGACGAAGTTTCGGTTAGTTGTACTGATGCACTTTTCACCGGCGGCCAGCACGCCCATAAAGCCGCCGAGGCACGCTCCGCAGGTCGGAGCGGCGATTACGCAGCCGGCTTCATAAAATATATCGAACAGACCTTCGTCATTTGCCTGCTTCCAGATACTTGGCGTTGCCGGCACAATCAGCGTCCGTATAGCAACGGTTTTGCCTTTAAGGATTTTCGCAGCGATTCGCAAATCCTCGATTCTGCCATTTGTGCAGCTTCCGATATAGGCCTGGTCCATCTTTTTGCCGGCACAATCAGCGATTGGTACACCGCCGCTCGGCAGATGCGGCAAAGCAACCATCGGCTCGATTTTTGAGCAATCGAACTGCTCAATCTTATCATACGTTGCATCGTTGTCAGACTCAAAGACAGCATATTGTTTTTTGTCTTTTAGATGCTCATCGAGGTATTGCTTGGTAACATCATCAAAGCCGATAATCCCGTTTTTGGCACCAGCTTCGATGGCCATATTCGTTATAGTCATTCTCGCTTCCATCGACATTTCAGCCAAAGCCGGGCCGGCAAATTCCATTGCCTTATAGAGCGCTCCATCGACACCTGTTCTCGCAATTACAGTCAGGATTACATCTTTGCTGTAAACGCCGAGTCCCAGCGAGCCGTTGAGTACGAACTTTATCGACGCCGGCACTTTGAACCATAATTGTCCTGTCGCAATAGCTGCGGCCAAATCGGTCGAGCCGATACCGGTACTGAACGCAGCGAATGCTCCGTAAGTACAGGTATGCGAATCGCCGCCGACAATTACCTCGCCGGGACGAATGTGTCCCTGTTCGGGCAGCAGCGCATGACAGACACCAGCTCTGCCGATTTTATAGTAATGTTTTATGTTGTGCCGTTTCGCCCATTCGTCAAGCCGTTTATGGAGTTCGGCGCTTTTGATGTCCTTGGCCGGCTGAAAATGGTCGGGCGTTACTACAATTTTTTCAGAGTCGAATACCTTGTTGATGCCCTTTTCGATTAGCATCGAAATCGCCGGCGGTGTCGTAACATCGTGGCACATTATAATGTCAATCTTCGCATTGATAAGCTCACCCGGCTTAACAGTTTTTTTACCTGCCGCCCTTGCCAATATTTTTTCTGTAATTGTCATACCCGTCGGTCTTATCTCTTACTTCGCCCTTCTCACTTCGCTCTTCTCACCTGCCGCCGCCATTCGGTTAATCGCATCAACGTATGCCTTTGCGCTCGCTTCGATGATATCTGTTGAGACGCCTCTGCCGACGTATATCCTGCCTTCCTCGGTGATTTTAACGGTCGCTTCGCCGAGCGCTTCTTTGCCGCTGGTAACGGCTCTTATCGAGTAGTTTTCCAGTTTCGGCGAAAGCCCGGTCGCCTGCCGGATGGCTTCGTAAGCAGCATCGACCGGCCCATCACCGCAGGCGGTGGCCTCTTTGATTTCGTCTTTGGTTTTTATTTTGACGCTTGCTGTCGGCGTAGCGTCGGTGTCAATGACGACACGCAAATGCCGCAGTTCGTACATCTGCTCAACAATGCGAATTTCATCATTGACTATCGCCGCTAAGTCATCGTCAAAGACCTCTTTTTTCTTGTCGGCGATTTCCACAAATTTCTGATACGCCTGTTCGATTTCCTGCTCGGTGAGCTTGAAGCCGAGCTGTTTGCACCTGTCTGCGAAGCCGTGTCTGCCGGTGTGCCGGCCCATCACCATTCGCGAGCCGCTCAGCCCGATGGTCTCCGGCGTCATAATCTCATAAGTTGATTTCTCTTTCAGTATGCCGTCAACGTGAACGCCCGCCTCGTGCGCAAAGGCATTGACCCCGACAATGGCCTTGTTCGGCTGAATGACAAAGCCGGTCAGCCGTGAAACCAACTGGCTGGTACGATGAATTTCCTTCGTGTTAATGTTCAGGACAGCGGATTTATCATCGCCTTTTGAGAAAAAGTCGGCTCGTGTATGGATGGCCATAACGATTTCTTCGAGCGCAGCATTTCCCGCACGTTCGCCGAGACCATTAACGGCACACTCGACCTGCCGGGCGCCGTTTCGGACGCCTGTTAATGAATTGGCCACCGCCATACCGAGGTCGTCGTGGCAGTGTGTGCTTATTATACATTTGTCTATGCCGGGCACTTCGGATTTGAGCTGTGCGATGATTCTGCCGTATTCATACGGCAGAATATAGCCCACGGTATCGGGGATATTCAACGTTGTAGCGCCGGCTTCGATAACAGCCGTTAGAACTTCAATCAGGAACGGCATCTCACTTCTGCAGGCGTCTTCCGGCGAAAACTCGACGTCGTCGGTAAAACTTTTCGCATACCGCACCGCCTCGACAGCCATCTTTAATACTTCATCGCTGTTTTTTTTCAGCTTGTACTTCATATGAATATCGCTGGTGGCGATGAAGGTATGGATGCGCTTTTTCTTGGCCGGGGCAATAGCTTTGCCTGCCGATTCGATATCCTTTTCGTTGGCACGGGCAAGGCCGGCTATTATCGGCCCGGCTACCTGCTCGGCTACCTGCTGTGTGGCCTCGAACTGGGCAGGGCTGGAAACCGGAAAGCCCGCCTCGATTACATCAACACCTAATTTCGCTAATTGCTGTGCGATTTCGAGCTTTTCAGTAACTGTAAGCGAAGCGCCAGGCGATTGTTCGCCGTCGCGCAGCGTGGTATCGAATATTATTATTTTT
>QNBZ01000132.1 GCA_003644295.1 Planctomycetota bacterium | reverse complement strand
CAACTAACGGCAAGGGTTTCGCTCGTTAAAGGACTTAACCCGACATCTCACGACACGAGCTGACGACAGCCATGCAGCACCTGTGCAAGTTTCACCCCGAAGGGCAGCTCGGTCTGTTTCCAGGCGAGCATCCAAGCATGTCAAACCCAGGTAAGGTTCTGCGCGTTGCTTCGAATTAATCCACATGCTCCACCGCTTGTGTGAGCCCCCGTCAATTCCTTTGAGTTTTAGCCTTGCGACCGTACTCCCCAGGCGGTCTACTTAACACTTTTGCTTCGGCCGTGCCCGTGTCAGAACGACCACAGCCTAGTAGACATCGTTTACAGCGTGGACTACCGGGGTATCTAATCCCGTTCGCTCCCCACGCTTTCGTGTCTCAGCGTCAGGACAAGCCCAGTGCACTGATTTCTCCATCGGCGTTCCTCTTGATATCTACGCATTCCACCGCTCCACCAAGAGTTCCGTGCACCCCTACTTGCCTCAAGAAAGGCAGTTCGCCGAGCAGTTCCTCGGTTAAGCCGAGGGCTTTCACAAGACGCTTACCTTTCCGCCTACACACGCTTTAAGCCCAGTAACACCGAACAACGCTTGCCACCTTCGTCTTACCGCGGCTGCTGGCACGAAGTTAGCCGTGACTTCCTCCGGGGCTGATCAATCCGCCAAAACGGACTTTCTCACCCCTGACAGCGGTTTACATCCCGAGGGACTTCCTCCCGCACGCGGCGTCGCTGCGTCAGGCTTTCGCCCATTGCGCAATATTCGTTACTGCAGCCCTCCGTGGAGGTCCGGGCAGTGTCTCAGTCCCGATGTTGCGGTCCAACCTCTCAGTCCCGCTACCCGTCATTGCCTTGGTGAGCCGTTACCTCACCAACAAGCTGATAGGAGATAGGCCGCTCCTTTGCCGATAAATCTTTGGTCATCTGCCTATCGACAAATGACATTATCCGGTATTACCGTCCCTTTCGGAAATTCACCCGAAGGTGAATGACGCTATCCCGAAGCACAGGGTACGTTACCTATCCATTACTAACCCTTTCGCCACTATCCCGATAAATAAATTTACCGAGACCGTTCGACTTGCATGTCTTAGCCACGCCGCCAGCGTTCGTTCTGAGCCAGGATCAAACCCTTCAAATTGTATCGTCGAACCCCTGCTTTCTCGCGAAAGCAAGAAGGGGGGTCGTCGAAATTGGCTCAACACTTTAGCATACGCACCGAAAGTGCTGAAAAAAGTAAATTAAAGCCCGTTGCGGAAAGCGTATTTTACCGCAGGAGCTGCACTTTCGCTGCTTTTTTGGCTTAACTGTTAACTTGTCAAAGAACTTTTACTGCTGCTATCATAAGCAAAACAATAAGCAGCCAAGCGACCCTCTGTTACCAGTCTTAACTTGCCTGCTTACTATTGCTATTTTACCCTAAATAATGCTGTCGTCAATAGGGATGTAGTAAAAAAAACAAAATTTTTTTCTTTTGGGTGGAGAAGCTTATGGTAAACCCCCGAAGTTTGAGTAATTAAGGAATTGCAAAATAGGAACATAATGGTATACTAATTCAGCCAGTGCAACGGCTCTTTTGAAAAGAAAGTATTGAAGGACACTATTAGTCCATAATGTTTGATTTTTGGCATTGTTATTCCTGCGAAAGCAGGAATCCAGCTTGTTAATGAGTTTAATTCCGTATCAAAACGGAATGCTTTGAGCCATAAATTCAAATGTTAGGATATACTATTGGTAATCGATGATTTGTTATGAGTTTAAAACTTTATAATAGTTTGACAAGGACTAAAGAGGAATTTAAGCCAGCCAAAAAAGGCCGTGTTGGGATTTACGTCTGCGGGCCGACCGTATATGGGCATGCGCATTTAGGACATGCGAAAAGTTATGTCAGCTTTGACGTTTTGACTCGATACCTTCGCTACCTCGGATACGACGTTACCTATGTGCAGAACATAACTGATGTTGGCCATTTGACCGATGACGCCGATGAGGGCGAGGATAAAATTGCCACAGCGGCAAAAAAAGAAAAGAAGCATCCGATGGCACTGGCTGAATTTTATACACGCAGCTACTTCGAGGATATGGACGCACTGAATTGCATCAGGCCGGATATAAGCCCGCGTGCCAGTGGCCATATAATCGAGCAGATAGAGTTGGTGAAGATACTTCTGGAGAAAGGTTTTGCTTATGAGGTCAATGGCTCGGTGTATTTCGATGTCTCTAAGTTCAAGGACTACGGCAAACTTTCCGGCAGGAACATCGAGGAGATGCGAGCCGGCGCCAGGGTTAAGCCATCGCCGGACAAGAGAAATCCTGTTGATTTTGCGTTGTGGAAAAAAGCCGAGCCGAACCACATTATGCAGTGGCCGAGCCCGTGGGGGCCGGGCTATCCGGGCTGGCATCTGGAATGCTCGGTGATGGCGATGAAATACCTGGGCAAGACAATTGACATCCACGGCGGCGGCCTGGAAAACCAGTTCCCGCATCACGAGTGTGAAATTGCACAGTCCGAGGCGGCCAATGGCGTGCCGTTTGCGCGGTACTGGCTGCACAATAATATGGTTACGGTTGACGGACAGAAGATGGGCAAGAGTTTGAATAATTTTATTACGCTCAAACAGGCCTTTTCAGGTTCGCACGAAAGATTGACCAAAAGTTATTCGCCGCTAGCGGTAAGACAGTTGATTTTGAACAGCCATTACAGAAGCCCGCTGGACTTCTCGGATGCGGCGCTGTTTGCGGCACAAAGCGGCTATGAGAAAATAACTGAAACCGTCAAAGCGGTGCGAAAGAGAGCCGAGACCACAGGCAAAGACAAGGCAGACGAGAAAATAACAGAACAATTAGAGCAACTGCGAGAAAAATTTGAAGTGGCAATGAATGATGATTTGAATACTTCAGTTGCGCTGTCGGTTGTATTTGAGATGGTTCGGCTTGCGAACGGTCTGCTCGGCGGAGCGAATACAACTGCCGAGACATTTAGTGCTGTTGATGATTTGTTCAGCAAATTAGGTGGAGACGTTTTGGGGATAATTAAAGGTGAGTATGGAAATCTAACTAATGCAAGTGATATCCAAAGATATGAGTTAGCTATAAGTGGCTTAGTTGAATTACGAAACAAAGCACGTAGGGAAAAGAATTTTGCCATATCTGATGAAATACGCAAAATTTTAGGATCGGCCGGCATCGTGCTTGAAGACAAACCCGATGGTACGACTTGGAGGTTTCGATGAGAGTTCTCGGCATCGACCCGGGTTTGCAGACCTGCGGATATGCCTGTCTGGAGACAGCCGGGGCGGGGGAAAAGCTGATTGAAGCCGGCGTTGTTCGCACCGATAGCGGCTTAGCCATAGAAGAGAAGCTCAACAGAATAGCAGCGGATATGAAGTCGCTGCTCGAAAAATTCAGCCCGGAGGTTGTGGCTGTGGAAGAATTATATTCGCACTATGCCCATCCGAAGACAGCGATATTGATGGGACACGCAAGAGGCGTTGTACTTCAAAAGTGCGCAGAGGCGGCAATTAAAGTCAGAAGTTTTAGCGCTACTCGTATAAAAAAGTCAGTTACCGGCAACGGTAGAGCGTCAAAAGAACAAATACAGAGGACTATTCAGACGATTTTGTCTTTACCTAACGTGCCGGAGCCGAACGATGTGTCCGATGCTATAGCGGCAGCGATGTGCTGCGCAAACGAGGTGAATTAGTAAATACTCAACTTGACTGACTTTTGTATAAGTGTTGCTATAATAAAAACATATAGACTCTGTCATTCCGAACGTAGTAACATCCAGGCTTTGTCATTCTGAACGTAGTAATATACAGACTTTGTCATTCTGAACGTAGTAATATACAGACTTTGTCATTCTGAACGTAGTAACATATAGACCCTGTCATTCTGAACGTAGTGAAGAATCTCACAGTTAAAATGACAACTAAAAAGTCAGTCAAGTTGACTAAATAGTATTTAGCTGGCTTCGAATATGACGAAAACGGCAATATGGAGTTGCTGCCTTATGAACGACCGTTTTGGTCACCAGCGGCCAAAGTGGTCGATTGTTTTTTAACACACTCACGCCTAAAAACTTCCAACAATAATCACTGATTTTTAGCGACCATATCGGTCGTTCTACTTCCGAAGACCAATCTATGTCCCTGAAAAATTCGCCGTGCGTAACCGCTGTTAAAACAATCAGTTAAAATTTTTCTCTCCGCAAAATAAAACTTTGGCACGGGTTTCGCTAATATTAATAACGACACAGCAAAGCAAAACAGCAAACGATGAAAATGTGATAAATAAAAAAGAGACAAAACAAGTTCAGGAAAACGGATGATTGTTCTCGTACAAGCAAATGTATTAACGGTTGGCCTTGACGACAGAAACGAAGTCTTGCGGGAGCTACCAATTCGATTGATAACAATGCGGTCTGGCATTGAGGCCGCTCGTTCTTTGAAAAATGAAAAAGTGGACAGCGTTATCAGCAAGTGGGACCTGGATGATATGAAAGATGGCCGGTTTCTAAAAAGACTTAGAACCGTAAAGCCCGACATTCCAACTATAGCTTTCGTAAGAGCCGGCGACCATACGCAGGAAATTGCCGCTCGAAGTTTGGGAGTCTCGGCAGTCCTGACCGAGGATGTCGATGATGAGCTTTTTCTGGAAACTATAGCCAACGCTCTTGGGCTCAAAGACCTTGTTGCCATAAGGACAATATCTCCAGCTAAAAACGGAAAGAGCCGCTACAGAAAAAGAGAAATCGCAAAGTAGCTGACTCTGCGACGAAGATTTAACACTTTGCTGAACGCGATTGAGAGCAAACACGGCTGATGTTAAGCCGTGAGAAGATAAATGCTCACGAGGAGTTTTCTCCCCCCAGGCTGGGCTTGATAACCAAAAACAAAGTCAACATAT
>QNBZ01000131.1 GCA_003644295.1 Planctomycetota bacterium | reverse complement strand
CCGAGGCCGAAAGGCGTAGGGGAAGGGAAGGGGGTTAATATTCCCCCGCCACCCGAGTGGAGGACGCGGGGTGACGCAGGAGGGAAAGCCGAGCCGGGAGGTGGTTTTCCCGGTCTAAACCTCTAGGGGGCTCCCCTAGGCAAATCCGGGGAAGCGTCTCAGACATATGTCTGGGCCAACCCTGAGGGGTGATGGGGAGGGGGACTTCGGTCCCCCGAACTCGGCTGGACCACACTGCCGAGAAATAGCCTCGCGTTCCTGTGAAACTCGGGTGACCGTACCGCAAACCGCCACAG
Organism: Planctomycetota bacterium; assembly: GCA_003644295.1. Classification (GTDB taxonomy): domain Bacteria; phylum Planctomycetota; class Phycisphaerae; order Sedimentisphaerales; family Anaerobacaceae; genus B140-G9. Next base: position 4,685 of record QNBZ01000131.1, on the reverse strand, counting down.
GTGGGCGGGCAGAGTATGCTAAGGTGCGCGGGTTATCCCCCGCTAAGGAACTCGGCAATTTGGCCCCGTAACTTCGGGAGAAGGGGTGCCCCTAGTAGGTGAAACCCCTTTTATTAAAAGAGCGGGGAGTAGCCGAACGGGGTCGCAGCGAAGAGGGCCTGGCGACTGTTTACCAAAAACACAGGGCTCCGCCAACTCGAAAAAGAGGAGGTATGGGGCCTGACGCCTGCCCAGTGCCGGAAGGTTAAGGGGAGGGGTGAAAGCCCCGAACCTAAGCCCCGGTAAACGGCGGCCGTAACTATAACGGTCCTAAGGTAGCGAAATTCCTTGTCGGGTAAGTTCCGACCTGCACGAATGGCGTAACGACTGGGCCAGTGTCTCGGCGGGGGGCCCGGCGAACTTGTAGTGGTGGTAAAAATGCCACCTACCCGCGGCGGGAGCAAAAGACCCCGTGGACCCTTACTGCAGCCTGGCGTTGGGTTCTGGCTGGTCATGTGCAGAATAGGTGGGAGGCTGTGAAGCCGGGGCGCCAGCTCCGGTGGAGCCGTCAGTGAGATACCACCCTTGGCCAGTCGGGGCTCTAACCTCCACGGTGGAGCCCGTGGAGGGACAGCGCTTGGTGGGCAGTCTTGCTGGGGCGGCAGCCTCCTGAAAGGTAACGGAGGCGCCCAAAGCTCCCCTCAAGGCGGACGGCAACCGCCTGGTGAGTGCAAGGGCAGAAGGGGGGTTGACTGTGAGGCCGACAGGCCGAGCAGGGGGGAAACCCGGGCCTAGTGACCCGGCGGTCCCGTGTGGAAGGGCCGTCGATCAGCGGATAAAGGGTACCCCGGGGATAACAGGCTGGTCCGGCCCGAGAGTTCCCATCGACGGCCGGGTTCGGCACCTCGATGTCGGCTCACCCCATCCTGGGGGTGAAGAAGCTCCCAAGGGTTGGGCTGTTCGCCCATTAAAGGGGTCCGTGAGCTGGGTTCAGACCGTCGTAAGACAGGTCGGCTTCTATCCGCCGTGGGCGCAGGGCACTTGAGGGGGGCTGCCCCTAGTACGAGAGGACCGGGGTGGGGGGACCTCTGGTGTACCGGTTGTCCCGCCAGGGGCACAGCCGGGTAGCCATGTCCCTAAGCGATAACCGCTGAAAGCATCTAAGCGGGAAGCGCGCCCCAAGATAAGGTGCCCCTTCCCTTCTCATACCTGGCAAAAGCCAGGTATGAGAAGTGGAGTAAGGCCCCCGGAAGACTACCGGGTAAATAGGCGGCAGGTGTAAGTCCCGTAAGGGATTGAGCCGAGCCGTCCTAATCGGCCGAGTGGCTTAAACTATCTACCCCACTTATACCCCATTTTTAATTGTCCTCGGGCTGCCATACCGGTGGGGAAACACCCGGCTCCATTCCGAACCCGGAAGTTAAGCCCACCAGGGCCGATGGTACTGCACCCGTAAGGGTGTGGGAGAGTAGGTCGCAGCCCGGGGACTTTCTTCTCTAACTTTAAATATAGTGATTTATGAAATTGTTCCTTATTTTATAATTAAAAATTTCTCTCAAAATAATTTCTCCGGGAAATTTTCTGCTTTTACTTTGTTTTTAGATGTAAAAGGATTTACTTCTCTTGTAAATGAACTTTATAAAAAAGGAAAAAAAGGATTAGAAGAATTAATCTCTACATTTTCTGCTTTTTTAGACCCTCAAATAAAAATCATAAAAGCAAAAGGTGGCTTTATTTCTGATTTTGCCGGGGACTCCTATGTAGCCATTTTCCCCTATACCAAGGAAAATAAAAAAGAAGTTTTTGAAAAAGTTAAAGAAGTAAAAAAAGAAATAGAAAATTTCCTCAAATCTTTTAAACATTTAAAAGGAATAGGGGGAATAGGAGATGGAGAAATTGAATGGAAAATTTTAAAAGGAAAAAATATTTATTCATATTTCTTCAGAGGCGAAAGTATAAAAAATGCAATTAAATCTAAAGAAAATAATTTAGTAATAGACACTATTAAAATAGACGAAAATATTAACCCGATGGCAACAAAAGAGAAATCTGAGCAAAAATATTTCGATTATAATGATCTAATTTTATCTAAACGAAATTTTGATGTTTATAAAAAACACATTCACAATTTTATAAGTAATGAGTTAATTTCACTTGGAAAATACGGAGAATTCAAATATGTAATACCGGTTTTTATTCATTTTGAAGAAAAAAGCAAATCTGAAGAGATTGAGGAACTTTATAATTTTGTGTCGGATAAAGTTGTTGAATATGAAGGATATTTATATCAAACATTTATAGGAGATAAAGGGGGTCAAATGGTAATATTTTTTGGATTTCCTCATTCTTCCGAAGAAATTATAGAAAAGTCGCTTTATTTTTTATATGATCTCAAAAAATCAAATTTATCAATTAAGTGGAAAGCAGGAGCAAGTTACGGCTTAGCATATAGCGGTTTTTTTGGAACAGATGAAAGATTCGTTTATACTTGCATAGGAAATGTAGTCAATATATCCGAAAGATATGCAGAAATAGGTTCAACTGAACAGATACTTGTATCGGAAAATTTGACTTTTTTATGTAAAGATAAATCTAACTTCAAATTTTTGGGGGAAAAAGAAGTCAAAGGAGGTATAAAGAGTAAGGTTTATTCATTTGAGAATATCTTTAAAGGCGAAAGAATTTATGTATTTACAACAAAATTTGTAAATAATGAAAAACCACTTGAAAAATTCACTAAATGGATAAAAGACACTATAGAAATCAAAAAAAGCGGTGGAATCGGTGTTATCAAAGGGGAACAAGGGATTGGTAAAAGTAGGTTAATTTATGAAATTAAAAAGAAAACTGAAAAATGCGATATATCATGGTTTTACACAACTTGCGTAGAAAAGAAAGAAGAACTCTACCCATTCAAACATTTCCTAAAAAAATTTTTTGGAATATACGATAAAATTGACGAATTTGTAATTGAAAGTTTCAAAAATAAATTTAACAAAATAATTGAAAAATTAAAAGAAAAAGGCGAAATAACGAGTTATCAGGTACTTTCACAACTTGTTTCATTCATAGCCGGTGAAATAGGGATTAGATTAAAAAACTCTTTATATGAGAAAATTAAAGATCCTACAATGAAGAAACAAAATTTTAAAATAAGTTTAGCAGAATTTTTAAAAGCATTATCTTTATTCCGTCCATTGATAATTGTTATAGACGATGCACAAAATCTTGATGAAGATTCCGTGAGCTTTTTAAAATTTGTTTCAAAAAGAATTATAAATAAATTTCCTATATTGTTCCTGATTTCTGGAAGAAAAATCCCAAAAACTATAGAGCAAATTTGCGAGATCTCAGAAGAATTAAAGGAATTCACAAGCGAGGAGCATTACAGAGAACTTTTCAATAATATTGTAGGCGAAGGTTCCTTAAGTGAAGAGCTGTTAAAATTTTTAAAAGAGAAAACAAAAGGAATTCCACTTTATCTGGAATATTGGATCAAATATCTTCAGGAAAAACAACTTATTTTCAAGAAAAATAACAAGTGGTATATAAAGGAGCAAATATTAGAGATACCGCCAAATATTGAAAATTTAATCATAGCAAAAATTGATACATTGCATCCAGAAACAAGGAAATTTCTCCAAATCGCCTCTGTCATAGGTTATACTTTCCCTTTTAGAATAGTTGAAAATATTTTCGAAAAAAGGCACGACCTTTGGGAAATAATAAATGAAGCAAAAAACAGAGGATTTATTTATCCCGTTAGGATGCAAAACGGATATTTTGAACTTCAATATGTTTTTTCTCATTATATAATAAGAGATGTTATATATCAAATGCAACTTAAAGAAAATTTGAAGAAAATACATTTACAAGTAGCCAAAACGATAGAGAATGTTTATAAAGAAAATATTGAAAAATGGTATGAAGATTTAATTCACCACTATAAAGAAGCCGGAGAAATTCAAAAAGCAAGATATTATATGGAAAAAGCAGCAGAATATTTTTCGGAACATAACTTTAAAAAAGCATATTTGTACCTCAATGAACTTCTTAAAGAAGAAAAGGATGAAAGAAAAAAATTGAAATACTTGAAAGAACTTGCTTACTTAACTCAATCATTATATACATTAGAGAAAAGTTTGGAAATATACAAAAAAGTAGAGAAATTGGCTAAGAAATTAAAAGAAGAAGAAACAGAAATACATTCAAAACTATATATCTGCTGGATAAGTGTTTTGATGGATATCAAACATCCCAAAGAAATTTTAAAGGAATTGGAAAATTTATTAAAAAGAAGCAACAAAATAGGATATAATGAAGGCGAGGTTATGATATATAATGCAATGGGGATGATAAGTTCAGATTTTTTAGATGACTATAAAAAAGCAGATAAATTTTTTAAAAAAGCATTAGAAAAAGCCGAAGAAATGAAAGATAAAGAAAAAAGAGAATTTAGAAAACTAATGACTTTGAATAATTTAGCCCTAAATCTTTTTTTTATGAAAAAATTTGGAGAAGCATTAAAAATTTTCAGAAAAGCTGAAAATTTAGCAAAAAGCAGAAATGAGGAAGAAATGATTAGCTACATTTCACTGAATATGTCACTAATATATCAAACTCTTGGAAATTTAGAAGATGCAAAGAAATGTATAGAAAGCTCCCTTCAAATAAGAAGAAAATTGTTTGATAAAAGTGGAGAATTG
>QNBZ01000130.1 GCA_003644295.1 Planctomycetota bacterium | reverse complement strand
ATCTTGAGTCGACAGAGGATTAGATCCACACAGAGCAAGAGTAGCTCCACCAATTTTTAGAGTTTTAACTAGAACTGCAGTTTCTTTTGTGACATGGAGTGTTGCAGCTATAACGATTCCTTTTAATGGTTTTTTCTTTTTGAAGTCTTCTCGAATTTTCATCAGAACCGGCATGTGAAACTCGGCCCACTCTATCTTCAATTTTCCTTGATTTGCTAATGATGGATCCTTTACTTTATATTCCACAAAAATACCTCCTAAAATCTCACTATGTTTCTGTATTCTTGAAACCTATCTTCTATTTGTTCTAATGTTAAGTTCAACAAACTATTTATACTAAAATCTTCAACAGCGAATGATCCCATAACATTACCATAAACTACTGCCTCCTTGATAGTGCTCTCACCCAATTTATCTTTTCTAGCAATATGACCAAGAAACCCTCCTGCAAAAGAATCACCTGCACCAGTAGGATCTACAACATTTCCCAGAGGATAACCCGGGGTTGGAAATATGTTATCATGAGTGAATAAAATTGCACCATGCTCACCTTTTTTAACAATAACAAACTTTGCACCCCAATCCAGAATAGTTTTTGCACCATTTATTATGTTCGGTGTTTTACAGAGTTGCCTGACTTCATCATCATTCAACACCATACAATCAACTCGTGAGATAACTTCTATTAATTTTCTTCGTTTAGTGTTTATCCAGAGTTCAATCGTATCTGATACTGTCAATTTTGGATTATTAACCTGTTCTAAAACCTTTAGTTGTTGTTCAGGGTCGATGTTCCCAAGATAAACGTATTCGGCTGTTCTGTATTCTTCGGGTAGAACTGGATCGAATTTTTCAAAAACATTCAATTCAGTCTTGTTGGTTGTTCTTTTTCCCAAATCATAATCAAAACTGGAATCGAATCGAAAGGTTTTTCCATCGACAATCTTTAATCCAGAAACATCGAGTCTGTCTTTTAATAATTTATAGTATTCTTCTGGAAAGTCTTTTCCAACCACGGCAACGATTCCTGTCTTCGAGAAAAAACTCGATGCCAACCCAAAATAAGTTCCTGATCCACCCAACACATCTTTTACGGTTTTGAATGGTGTTCTTGTTGTATCCAGAGCAATGGAACCAATAGCTATAATCATTTTCTCACAATATCAAATAGTAATCTAAAAAAATAAGTTTATGCAACTGTCAGCTATTCATTAATTCTTGTATTATACTCTGAGTTTGATTCATAACCTCATGTTCATTCAAAGTCAATACTTTTCCATGTTTCATCAGGATCTTTCCATCAACTATTGTAGTATCCACATCTTGACCTTTACATGAGTAGACCAGGTTTGAAATGATTGTGTGTTTGGTATGTATAGGTTGGAGATGAGGTTTTTTGAAATCAACTAATATAAGGTCTGCGATTTTTCCTTCTCCTATAGTTCCTATTCTATCATCAATACTAAGAATTTTAGCTGGTTCTATTGTCACTAAATCTAATGTTTTTTGAGCCGGGATAAACGTTGGATCTCTTTCTTGGAATTTATTAATCAATGAACAATTTTTCATTTCTTCAAACAAGTCTAGATTATTATTAGAAGCACAACCATCAGTTCCTAAACCAACTCTTATATTTTTTTCGAATATGTTCTTTAATGGGGGTACTCTACCACTAGCAAGTTTCATACAAGAAGTCGGACAATGAACTATACTCGAATTTCTTCTAGAAAGTATTTCAACATCTTTACTCGATAACCAATTACAATGAACGCCAATAAATCTATCATTCAAAATGCCAAGTTCATCCAAATGTTCCACGGGGGTTTTATTCTTATTTTTTTGGAAATCCTTAACTTCTTTCTCAGTCTCTGAAACATGCATATGTGTTAGAAGATTATACCTATCAGAAATTTCTTTTAGTTTGAATAATGTCTCATCAGAACAAGAATAAGGTGCATGAGGGTTAACTACCGGTGTTACCAAATCATCTCTCAACCATTTTTTCGTGAATTTTTCAAAATAAGAAAATTTGTTTTTAAGATTCCAATCGAATATAACCTCACCGAGGAAACATCTCAATCCAGATTCTTTAACGGCTTTTGCTATATCATCGACAAAAATATACATATCATTAAAACAAGTCACACCAAACCTAATCATTTCAAGACATGCAAGTAGTGTTCCTATGTAACAGTATTCTGGTTTGAGTTTAGATTCAAGAGGCCATATCCTTGTTTCAAGCCATTCATGTAATTTCATGTCATCTGCATAACCTCTCAACAAAGTCATGGAAGAATGGGTATGACAATTGATCAGGCCAGGTAATAGAACTTTGCCTTTACCATCTATAGTAAAATCTGCTTCTACTCTCGGGTTTCCGATTTCAGTTATTAGATTCTCTTCAACATAAACAGAATAATTTTTTAGAATCTGCCTTCGGGAATTTTGAGTTAAAATCCAATCAATATCTTTAATTAAAATTGAACTAAGACTCATAACTAATAATTCTAAAAATTAAAAGTAAAAAGTTATCATGAAACCTAAAATTGTATCATTGGTGGCAGTAGACTCTGCAAATTATTAAAAAATACTACACAAGAAGAAGTAAAAACACCTTATGGTGAACCATCTGATAGTGTTTTCATAGGTTCTTTAAGTAAAAGGAAAGTCGCATTTATTTCAAGACATGGTAAAAATCATAGTATACCACCACATTCTATTAATCACAAAGCTAATATTTTCGCCTTGAAATCATTAGGTGTTAAGAACATAATCAGTACTGCTACAGTTGGAATAATAAATACTAAAATAAACCCTGGTGACTTCATAATCCCAAACGATTTCCTAGACTTTACAAAAACACCTCAAACCTTTTTTAACAAATTTGAAAAAGAACCTATACATACTGATATGACAAAACCATTCTCTGAAAAAATCAGAAAATTTTTGATAGAAACTTGTAAAGAATTTGGTTACTCGTTTCATGAGAGTGGAGTTTATGTAAACGCATGTGGCCCTAGATTTGAAACACCTGCTGAAATAAGAATGTTTGATATTCTAGGTGCTGATATTGTTGGAATGACCATTGTACCTGAAGTGGTTCTTTCGAATGAATTAGGAATCGAATATGCGACTATAGCTATTGGTACAAACTATGCTTGTGGTATTTCTAAAAAACTACTCACCTTCAAAGAAGTTCATGACATGACAAGGAAAAAAGAGGCCCAATTAAAAAAAATAATCAAAAAAGCAGTCAATAAAATATAAGAAAAAGAAGAGAGAGATTACTTCGCTTTCACGATATCAAGAACAATCCCTGCAGCTACAGTCTGCCCCATATCCCTGATAGCAAACCTCGACAATTGTGGTATATCTGCTTGTTTTTCTACAACCATTGGTTTTGTTGGAATAACCCTAATCCTTGCGGCATCACCTGTCTTGATAAAATCAGGTTTTTCTTTAATTACTTGACCTGTCTTAGGATCGATCTTTGCTATGATTTCTTCTATCTTACAGGCTATCGAAGCAGTTCCACAGTGGAATACGGGCGTATAACCAGCTGTTATGACAGTCGGGTGTTGCAGAACAATTATTTGAGCTGTAAACTCCTTAGCAACTGTCGGTGGGTTGTCTGGGTGTCCACAAACATCCCCTCTTTTTACGTCTTTCTTCCCGATTCCTCTCACGTTGAAACCAACATTATCCCCTGGTCTTGCCTCTGACTGTTTCTTATGGAACATCTCTATAGACTTGACTTCTCCTGTAGCACCAGAAGGCTCGAATACCACTTTATCTCCTACTTTCAAGATTCCTGTTTCAACCCTTCCAACAGGAACAGTACCTACTCCAGTTATCGAATATGTTTCCTGTACAGGTATCCTCAATGGCTTATCCGTAGGTTGCTTGGGTGGTACTATAGTAGCATCCATTGCTTCTATCAATGTCGGGCCCTTGTACCAAGCCAAGTTGTCAGACTTCTTAAAAACATTGTCTCCCTTCAGTCCAGAAACTGGGACAAACGGTATCTTTGAGGTATCGAAACCAATAGACTTCAAGAGTTTTTTTGTCTCTTCAGAAACCTCATCAAACCTTTTCTGATCATAGTTTACAGTATCCATCTTGTTAATAGCAGCGATGAGTTGATTAATTCCTAGAACTTTCATAAGGTATGCATGTTCTTTTGTTTGTTCTTGTACGCCTTCACCTGTCTTTGCAGAGACAACAAAGATAGCAGCATCTGCCTGAGATGCTCCAGTAATCATGTTTTTAACAAAGTCCCTGTGCCCAGGACAATCTATAATCGTATAATAATATTTCTTAGTGTGGAAAGGTCTATGCATGATATCTATAGTCAATCCACGTTCTCTCTCTTCTTTTAATTTATCCATGACGAAAGCAAACTCGAAAGTTTCTTTCTTAAATTCTTTTGCCAGATCTTCCATCTTTCTCATTTGTTCTGGTCTGATTGATCCAGAATCGAAGAGTAGTCTTCCAATTAGAGTAGATTTTCCATGGTCTACGTGACCGGCTGTGATTATGTTAATTTTTGGTAATTCTGCCATGTTTGCACCTCCAATATATTATTAATTATTCATTAATATATTTTTAAATGTGTTATTCTAGTTCTACTTTTGGAATTCGTTCACTTAAACCTTTTCTTTTCCTTATCTTGATGACTGTTTGATCTTGCAAATTCTTTGGCAATCTCTCAAATACTACGTCGATTAAACTATAAAAACCTTTCCCTCCTGTTGCTGATTTAAGGTCTGAATTGAACCCGAACATTTCTGAAACAGGTAATTTTGATCTGATTATTGTTGCTCCTCTTTCTTCTCTCATATCTAGTATTTGTCCCCTTCTGTTCTGAATCTCCTTGATTGCAGCGCCCATGACTTCAGTGGGAACATCTATCCTGATGATCTGCTTTGGCTCTAGAAGTGTTGGGTCAGCTGATAAGATTCCAGCAGCCACACCATACCTTACCGCAGGTAGAACTT
>QNBZ01000129.1 GCA_003644295.1 Planctomycetota bacterium | reverse complement strand
TATGACAGGGGCGATTTCGGTTAATATGGTCTATCATCGATGCGATTGTCGTGCTTTTGCCGCAGCCGGTTGGGCCTGTTACAAGAATCATTCCGTCGTGGTACTCGGCAATTTTCTCGACTACCGGTGGTATATGCAAAGATTCAAACGGAGGTATATTGCTGGTTATATGCCTTGCCGCGAGACTGCTTACTCCGCGCTGACGAAATACATTTACCCTGAAGCGGTCTGTTTCGCTAACCTGCCAGGCGAAGTCGAGCGCTCCGTTTTCGAGAAAGAACTTTTTCTGCTCTTCGCTGAGAATCTCGAAGATGAGTTTTTCCGCTGATTCTTCGGTCAGTACCTTACCGGTGGTTTCTTTTAGAATTCCCTGAATTCGCAATTTCGGAACCATACCAACCTTTAGATGCAGGTCGCTTGCCTCGGTCCTAATGGCCGCTTTGAACAGTTTGTTAATCGCCGGCTCATGGTCCAGATGCGTATGGCTGTCTATCGGTTGACCTTTGGTCATTCAGATACCCTTTCTTCATACAAGGACTGACATTTATACAATTATATTATAATGATTTGCTGCGAATTGTCAATCTTGATGTGGCACGGCCATCCCCTCGGGTTCGCTCGTGACAGGCCTGGCCGTGAATTCCACCGACAATCTTCTTATACTGTTCACTTGCGAATGTAAGCGTTCACGCCCACAATTATAGTTTTTCCGTTAATCGTAGCTGTTGTTGGCTGGTTGCCATGTGAACTGGCAACAACTAAAGTTTTTCCGCTTGCCGACGGAACCGGGGTTGGGTTCATCTCTATTGCAATAATCAGCTTTTTGTCCTTTATTTCTACCGTCATTTTTCCCCTTTCATATTAACGGTAACGGCTGGGTGGTATATATCAGCAAAAACATTGCCTCTTGAATTATACAAAGGCAATTCCAATTCCAATATAAGCATCTTTGAGAATGTTTTTGCGCTCAATCCTGACTACTTTGCCTCTTTTAATACGAGCGGACTGCCCTTTCTCTTTCGCCAGGGCCTCCGTGCGGGGGAAATTGATTTCCACGGTATGCCCATCCCGAACAGGAGTAGTCATAGGAACTCTAACGAAAACCCCCGTTTTGCTGATGTTCGAGCTTTGCCCATTAAAAAATCTATTTGCTTTTGGCAGCCAAATACTCACCGGCCAAGAAAGGTTGGTTCTGGCTTCAATACGCTGTTCTACTAAAGTCTCCATAATTAGGTCTCCGTCAAATTATCGTTCCATCAATTGGCAACTTATAGTCGTTATCGGCAATGTTAATTTAGATAGATTAGCGTATTTAGGCAAAAGAACAAGGTTTCTAATAAAAATTTTCCGTTTCTGCTCTTGCACTTTGATTTCCCATTTTTTATCGGCCTTTTCGTTTTAATAATCAAATTATTTGTTCTGATAAACCTCTCGGCTTCGTGAATAGTTACGAGAAAAGCTCTTTGCTTTTCCCATTGATTTCGATACTTTCTGGGCCGAGCCGTTTTAGACCGGCCAACTGATTTTGGCCGAGCCGAGCATCAATTACAACAAAGCCGTCGTGATATGTTTCTTTAATGATTGTGCCATAAGCTCGAAGGAAACTCTGCACTTTGCTGTTCGACTGACTGCTGCTTAGATGCAGCAGAAGCTCGGACCCCTTGTATCTTGCCAGCACCGCCTTGTTCAACAGCTCCAGCCCGAGGCCTGTCTTGGCGGAGATGCACACTGCATCGGGAAATAACGTCTGAAGCATCTCGAGTTCGCCGATTTTTCTGACAATATCAACTTTGTTAAATACCTCTAACGTCGGCGCATCTCCACAGCCAATTTCAGCCAGTACTTTTTTGACAGACTCAATCTGCTTCAGTGCCCGTGGATTGGAAACGTCCACAATATGTAAAAGCAAATCTGCATTGACGGCTTCTTCCAGGGTTGCTTTGAATGAGGCGACAAGTTGATGAGGCAGATTTTGTATGAAGCCGATAGTGTCACTGATGAGCGTTTCGGCTCCGCCGAGCAGTGTCCATTTTCTTGTCCGGGTATCAAGCGTAGCAAATAACCGGTCTTCAACAAGCGCATCGGAATTGGTCAATGCGTTTAAGATTGTACTTTTGCCGGCGTTGGTATAGCCGACCAGACAGATTTTGAACAGTCCCTTCCGCCCGTCAATTTCGCGTATTTTGCGCCTGTCGATACCGGCAAGCTGGCGTTTGAGTTCTGTAATTCGCTTGTTGACTAATCGCCGGTCTATTTCCAGTTGCTGTTCGCCTGGGCCTCTGGTGCCGATACCGCCGACAGCTCCGGCAGCAGTCCCGCCGCCTGCGCCGGCTACGGCATCCAGATGCGGCCACATTCTCGTCAGGCGAGGATACGTATATTCCAGTTGCGCCAGTTCCACTTGCAGCCGGGCCTGTCGGGTTTTCGCGCGCGTAGCGAAGATGTCCAGAATCAACTCGCTGCGGTCCAGCACTTTAACTTCGATAACCTTCTCAAGTTCGCGAATCTGGCGCGGCGACAGGTCGTTATCGAATATCACAACGTTTGCCTTGAATCTTTTGACTCGTTCGCCAAGCTGTTCGGCTTTGCCTTTGCCTATGTACGTAGCTGGGTTTATTGTTCTGATTTTCTGCTGAAATTTATCGCAGACAACTGCGCCGGCGCTTTCTGCCAGCGCCGTCAGTTCGGCTAAATTATCGCTATTTCCGCCGGTTCGCGGAACGGCGGCGACTAAAATAGCTCGTTCTTTTCTTACCTTTAGCGTCTGACGCAATTTTTCCAATTAAATTTCTCCGGTTAGCGAATGCACGCTGCACATTGCTGTTCTTTTCTGTTTTCTGACCATCGTATTTTAGCATATTTACTGATATTTCTCAACAAAGCCCTAATAATGGGAAGTTCTCGTGTTTTTGAATCAAACAGCCGGTTTTCCACGCATTTTTGGGCTAAAAGAGGTGTTTTTTGGTAAAAAACGCTAGCGTTGTTTTTTTTGACTTGATAAAGCATAAATTTTCAGTTAGGGTAAATTGCCTATCGCATTTTGACGAAGTATATGTAGTGAAGCGTTTTTTGCTATTGCTTTTATGGCAAGGACTTAAGTAAGGAAGGGCTTTTTTAATGTTAAAGGTCAGGTCGCGTACAGGCGAATCGGTTCAGCAGATGATAAGGCGTTTTAAGAAGTTGTGCGAAAAAGAGGGTTTGATACGGGATATGAAGCGCAACGCATATTATGAAAAACCCTCGGAGAAGAACCGCCGACGTATGCGCAAGGCCCAGCGAGTCGCAAGCTACAATTACTGATAATTGATTATTGATAAATGATAATTGATTATTGATAAATGATAATTGATTATTGATAAATGATAATTGATTATTGACGATAGCAATCTTTTTTCCTGTCTGCTGAACGCTGTTCGCTAATTCCGTATTGGCCAAAAAACCGCATCGCCTTCTTCGTCAGTTCCCCACTGCGCAATTCTGCCACGACTTCGCGCAACTTCACCACCATCGTCTTTGAAATTTAGCCCAACGCTATAGAGCGTAAATCCATCATCTGTCTTTCCATAAACCAACGGCTTATCGCTGTACGGGTCGAGCGGCAGCTTGTTTAGATAGCCATCTTCTACAAGTTTTCTCATATTTTCCGGTAATTTCCCTCTTTCCTTCTCATATCGCAGTATTGCCAGAACTACTAAAGTTGCATCGTGCAGTGCCTGGAAGCGATAAACCAGTTCAGACGCTCGGCCAATTGCAGGCGTAAAAACAGAAATCAACTGATACCGCCATTTCCGCACAGACAAAAGTATCTCTTCATCACTAATATCACTTACGCTGCGTTGGTACGGAGTCATTTTTGATATTTGTACTAACTGGTCGTATATTTCGTTAGCTTTTGCGATCGTTTCGTCCCTGCGGGCATGTATCAAAGCCGGCCCCGTGTAAAGTAAAGTTCTGCCAAACTCTTTTTTATCTTTAACACTGCTGCATAACTCCATTATATACACCAATCGTTCTGGAATCAGGTGTCCTCCGCCGAGGCCACCATCGGTAAAAGTATGCTGGACTATATCCATAAAGGTAATTCTTTCGGCCTCAATATCCATCGGCGAATAACCATTAGGGTAAATATGGGATAGTTGTTTCTGGAGTTTTGTTAAGTCATCAGCACTAATATCCTGCGTTTCTGCGATATACAATATTCCATTATGGCCAAGTCTGCCGATAACCAACCCTACGAGTTGTTCAATAATCGTCCCTTTTGCCTGCCAGAGTCGGCCTGTTCTGATTATCGCAAGGCAATTTTCCAATCCTTGTTGTGTTTGTCCCTGCTCCACAGCTATTCTTGACTGCCACATACCTACTTTGGCCAAACCACGCAAAGTGCCTAATTCCGGCGCAAGAATATTCCACAGCCATTTTTCCTCGTCTTTGCTGTTGTACTCGACTTTCCTGTAGCAGAATTGTTTTGAGCTTGCTATGACAAATTCCTGCCAGGATTGTTGGTTTTGATTGAGCCATTTTTGTATTTCCCGTCTTGTCTGCTCATCAAGACCATCAAGGTTTTTTATTTCTCTGAACGCATCCGTTTTTTCAAGGTATTTGCTTGGTTTAACATACAATTCAATCGCCTTTTCATAATGCGGCCAGGCGTTGTCTTCTTCCGAAAGTTCTGGCTTGGCCTTTTCATTCAGTACCGCCAGATAATCAATGCTGACATTAGGTTTTCCGCTTATGAACCAAGCTGTATAAAGTATGGACAGTAAAATCAAAATGCCGATGGTTTGAAATGTCAGAGCAACTATTGTTCGCCAGAGTGGCCGGCAGCGTTTTTTAGCTCTGCGGAGCAGAATACCAAGCAGTTTCGCATCACCAAACTGCTCTATAAGCTGTTCAGCTCTTTGCTCTTTTTCCTCATCGGTTGTGCAGTCTTTAAGTTCATCTTCGAAATGAGCGGCTAACTCGGCTTGAACATCAGCCCGCACTTTCTTGCGATAGCGC
>QNBZ01000128.1 GCA_003644295.1 Planctomycetota bacterium | reverse complement strand
AATTTTTGCGCCCTGTCATACCAATTGGAGTTAATTTTTGCGGCCTGTCATTCCCGCGAAAGCGGGAATCCATAGGTTTATATATGTACTGGATGCCTGCTTTCGCAGGCATGACACAATAATTGATTGTCTGTCAAAAAGCGCATTTACTTGGTCCAATTGGTATTAAACCGTATTTTAACTGTGAGATTCTTCACTACGTTCAGAATGACATGGCCTGTATATTTTAGCAACATTTATACAAAAGTCAGTCAAGTCAACAACTTTACTTAAAACTTATATTGTGGTATATTTTTCCGGGGCAGTTATGCCTTGATATACCTTATGCTGTTTTGGGTAACAAACATTTGTTCAGGTTTTACCAGGAAGAATTTTTTCCGTTCAAAAGTTAATGGATTCTTGTAAAGTGAATACTATTGAGCTTTGTATTTCTAAAGGAGCACCCCTATTATGAATGATAATAACATAGAACAGACCAATATGAACAGCATAGCCGTTTCTTGTGAGAATAAGAGATTGGACTCAACGAGCACTGGTTATGCAATTCGTTCCATTGCTTATGCAAAGGCCGGCAAAAGCGTCTTTAATTTTAGATTTGTTGTTTGTGCCATATTGTTCGCATGGCTCATAGCAGTTCCGGATTCGATTCGGGCTGATATAAAATTGCCTGCAATTATAAGTAACAATATGGTTTTACAGCAGAAAAGTACAGTTCCGCTTTGGGGCTGGGCGAAGGATGGTGAGACGATTAGGATAAACGTAAGCTGGAGTTGTAATGTTCTCGAGACAGTAACAGATTCGAATGGTTTCTGGACGGCAAAAATAGACACTCCACAAAGTGGTGGGCCGTATGAACTTAAATTTATAGATGGCAATGATGTCTGTAAGATTGAAAACGTTTTAATAGGAGAAGTATGGCTTTGCTCAGGTCAATCAAATATGGAGATGCCTGTTGCAAAAGGTGTTAGAGGATACGGGGGTGTAGATAATTACAAACAGGAAATTGCAGAGGGAAATTACCCTGGTATAAGATTGTTCTTTGTAGCTCGCAATACTTCGCAAGAGCCACAATCTGATTGCACGGGTCAGTGGACTGTCTGCAGCCCAAAAACCGTTGGCAGTTTTTCCGCTGTTGCCTACTTTTTTGGAAGGGAGTTACATAAAACGCTTAAGGTCCCGATTGGTTTAATTGATTCATCATGGGGTGGCACGCCCGCCGAGGCATGGACCAGCAGGAGGACTCTTGAATCTGACCCGGATTTCAAGGCAATATTAACTCGATATGATGAGGCGGTCAGAAAGTATCCTCAGGCAAAAAAAGAATACGAGAGGAAATTACAAGAGTGGGCTGATAGTAATGGAGTTTCTCCAAAACCACAACCTCCGGTGGCTCCGGAACACCATCATCAAGCTCCGGCTGGTTTGTTTAACGCAATGATATCGCCATTAATTCCGTATAGGATAAAAGGGGTTATCTGGTACCAGGGCGAATCTAACAGAACCCGGGCATATCAGTACCGTAAGCTCTTTCCGGCGATGATTGCAAATTGGAGAAACGCCTGGGGACAAGGTGAATTCCCGTTTTATTATGTTCAAATAGCACCATTCAATTATAGTATTTTATATACTCCTCCGTCCAAGGAAAATGAATGTTTCTGCCCGGAACTTCAGGAAGCACAGTTCAAAACTCTAAGTGTCCCCAATACAGGAATGGTCGTAACTACAGATATAAGCGACCTGAACGATATTCACCCGAAGAACAAAGTTGAGGTTGGCAGAAGACTCGCTTTGTGGGCACTTGCTAAAAATTACGGAAAAACTAACATAGTTTATTCAGGCCCCCTTTATAAGTCTATGGATATAGAAGATGCTAAGATACGAATCAGCTTTGACAATGTTGGCAGTGGATTGATGGTTAAAGGCAGCCAGTTAAGCTGGTTTACAATATCAGGTGAAGACAGGCAATTCGTACCCGCAAATGCGGTTATTGATGGAAATGAAGTGGTTGTCTGGAGTGAGCAGGTTAAAAAACCAGTCGCAGTTAGATTTGGCTGGAATATGGTCGCTCAGCCAAACCTCTTCAATAAAGAAGGTTTACCTGCATCACCATTTCGCACAGACGACTGGCCTGGATTTACTTTCGATAAAAGGTAGCTGACAAGCTCGCTATTTCTTATCGCCTGACTTTGGCCAAGGATAGTCGTTAGAGCCTGCATCTGCTGGTATTTTGTCTGCATCCGGAAGCGATTTATGCCATTTTAATAACGGTACAGACATTTTCGCTACAATATTTCCATTCTGGTCAGCCACATTGTCCACTTCGCTTGGGTCTTTTGTAAGGTCGTATAACTCAACTCGGCTTCTGTCGGGATTCATCAAAAGTTTCCACTTGCCCTGACGTATCGCTAACAGCGGACTGCATTGAAGAACCTGACCTCGTCCTCCGTTTGGAGGAAAGCGAAATTCCCACTTTAGTGACTTGTTTCGTTCTTTTGGGGTGCCTAATATCGCAGCAGACATATCTTCGCCATCCAATTCAGTATTATTAGGTACTGTAATACCTGCGATATTACAAAGACTTGGAAGCAAATCAGCGCCGCTTATAACGGTTGTATCATCAACCTTATTAGCAGGTATCTTGCCCGGCCATCGCACAATGAACGGTTCTCTTATGCCGCCTTCATACAAGCTCCCTTTACAACCACGGAAAGGCCCTGCGCTTCCTGCGCCGCTATGGGATGTGGTTTTCGCCCATATAGGTGATGGACCATTATCGCTGGTAAAAGCAACAATGGTGTTTTCGGACAGACCAAGCGCATCGAGTTTATCTATTAACCTTCCGATTTGTTTATCCATATTTGTAACAGCAGCATAATATATCTGCATAGCACCTTTGTACTCTCTGTGTAGTGGTTCTCCATCACCAATTATGACCATTTTATCTTTGTAAGGTTCCATTTGTTCTTCTGTTGGGTCTAATGTTGAGTGAACATCGAATAACCATACGTTCAAATAAAACGGCTTATCCTTATTTTCTTCGACGAATTTTATAGCGATATCAATATTGCGCTCTGATGCTTTAGAGCGGTAGTCACCCTTTTTTCTGTAATCCGGCCAAGGCCATGTATACAGCGTTGCATATTCATCGATTCCATATTCTTTTGGCGTTGGTGTTCCCTTATTATACGGCCCGCCTAAGTGCCATTTACCGAAATGGCCGACTCTATAACCAGCTTTTTGGAAAAATCGTGTAATGGTAGGTATTTTAGGGTCAAGGTAATCAGGCATATTGCACTTAACGTTCCAATCATGTCGCCCCATAGCATAATGAATACCAAGCTCGGAAGGAAAACGGCCTGTCAGTATTCCTGCTCGCGTAGGTGAGCAGACAGGTGAGTTCACATAAAAGTTAGTGAACAAAAGTCCTTCGCGGGCCAATCGGTCTATATTTGGAGTTTTGATTTCTTTATTGCCATAGCAGGCCAAATCGCCCCAGCCCAAATCATCGCTTAGAATAAATACTATATTAGGCGGCTGTTTTGTCTTGCCTGCGGAACCGTAAGCTATATCACGACTACTCAGCCCCAAAAGACCTGCGCCAAGTATTCCGCTACCCATTTTTCTCATAAACTCGCGTCGATCGAACATAATCATATTCGGCATCCTTTACAATAAGTTTTTCACATATATCGAGACGCGTTGTTTTGACAACTCGTCTGTTCAATCTTTTCTCAAGACACCTCTTATAGCATTGAGTCTGGCTGCACCCTCATCAATAGTAGGTACTAACCAGCCGCCTTCGTCGTTCTCATTCCAGGCGTAAATAAGTAAAGCATTGGCCATAGCTGCTTCACGATATTTTGAAATCCACTCAATCCCGTTTTTGAGATGCTCCGCAAGCTCTGTTGGTCTCGGCTGAGCAAACCAGTGCTGACCATATTTACTGTATCTGCTTGCTGCTTCTTTGTCAGCGAGCCGTGGCCGCCAGTCCCATCCTGAATTTACGATAGGAACAACCTTTTGCCCCTTTTCTCTGCACGCATTCCAGAAATCACGGTTAACTTGTCTTAGCGATTGGTAAGGAAACTCACAGTTAATTTGATTCGCATCGTTTGATGATTGTAATTTTTTGAGCGGATACACCTGTTTGGCTCCATAGCCAAATATGGTATAAGCACCAACAGCATCAAAACCAAGATTAGCAACGTAGTAACATCCTTCATTAACATCAAAGACCTGGGCGACCATATAAGGATTTTTAAGCCCTGCTTCGATGGTCTTGTTCCGCAATATATCCAGGGCTTTTTTAGCTTGAATTTCACCTCCGAAAAGCTCTATCATTTTTGGGATGTAGAGCATATATATTAAAGGACGTCCACCGAGGACTGTTTGATACGTTGATTTTTTGAACAGCCCTACAAAATATTGGACGGTCTCCGGCCATTTATCTTTGGGCCCGAGGTGCCAACCCTGAAGATTAAGACAAAAATTAATCCTGGATTTTTTCTCGCTGGAGAGATAAAGTCTCAAGCCGTAGTTATAGCTGTCAGCTCCCGGCCAAGAGGTAGGATAATAATAGACAAAAGCCCAATAGTCCAAACCGGCCCCGCTGGCATAGTCAATTTCCTTATCCATCACTTCTTGTTTATCAGCGTTTATAATTGGCTTTGCATCTTGCCAAGTTGTGTAAAAAGGCAGCCGATAATGATACTCTGTAGGTTCCAGGTTCTTTGCCCATGTATTGTTAGCAAACCAGCCGTCCCAGCGAATTGCGCCTACTATGGCTCGTTCCGACTCTTGCGCAGGAGTGGATACGGAATCAAAAAACATAACCAACAAAACTATAACGAAACAAATACTTCTTAACAGATTTCTATACATAACAAATTCACTTTCACAAGATAACAACAGTGTTGACAATATGTCTTCTTTCCATATATAAATGAATAACCTGAGCCGAATTTCTCAAGCAAATACCAGGCACCAAAAAAATGTATTTTAATCCTTGTTCGTTTTGTTCACTAATATCTTTTT
>QNBZ01000127.1 GCA_003644295.1 Planctomycetota bacterium | reverse complement strand
GAGTTGGACAAATCTGGGATTCGACTTCCCCAGAAATGTCCAACTACTAATAACAATACTAATAGAGAAACTAATAAGAAAACTATTGCGCCGCCGGCGCCTTTGCCTGCCTGGGGGCAGGCAAAGGCGGCGCTAACGGAGCGACCTGAATGCGAAAATTCTCTGTCAGCAGCGTTTGCAATTCCGGCAGATATTTCTTCCGCTTTCGGAAAAAGCTTTTACACGCCAGCTTGAATTCCTCAAATGTCTAATATCTGCTACCATTTGACAAACATTGGGGATTCTGTTAGCATACCATCTTTTGTTTTTCGGCAAATCCGATACAGTTTAAGAAAGGAACGAAACACAATGGTAGATTGGAAAAACCCGCCAAGATTGTTCATTCCCGGGCCGGTGAAGGTCAATGATGATGTTCTGCAACAACTGGCACGGCCAACGCTGGCTCATCGCGGCAAGGAATACGCTCAACTGCACAGCGAAACGGTCGATATGCTCAAAAAAATACTCTTCACCGAGCAAAACGTCTTTCTGTCCACTTCGTCTGCATCCGGCATCTGGGAGGCCGCCATTCGCAACTGCGTAGCCCCTGATGAGACCGTGCTTTGTACGATGTGTGGTGCATTCAGCGATAAATGGGCAGCCGTAGCCAAAAGCTGTGGCAGAAAAGTCGAAGAATTGAAAGTCGATTGGGGAAAGCCCATTCTGCCGGAAATGCTCGATGAAAAGCTCGCCGCCGGGAAATACGCAGCAGTTACTCTCGTCCATAACGAGACAAGCACCGGCCTGACAAATCCGGTCCGTGAAATCAGCGAAATGATGAAGGAAAAATACCCCGATGTGCTGGTGTTTGTCGATTCGGTCAGCGGTATGGTCGGCCTGCCGATGCACTTTGACGAACTCGGCTGGGACGTGGCATTTGCATCGGTTCAAAAAGCGTTTGCGATACCGCCCGGATTTGCCGTGGCAGTGGTGAGCGACAGGGCAATAGAAAAAAGCAAAAATATCCCCGGCAGAGGTTATTACTTCAATTTTGAGTTGTGGGCAAAGTCGGCAGAGAAAAGCCAGACTCTTGTTACGCCTTCTGTTCAGCACATTATGGCTTTGAACTACCAGTGCAAAAAAATTCTCGCTGAAGGGATTGAAAATGTCTGGGACCGTCATAAACAGATGGGCGATTTTGTAAGAAGCTGGGCTAAGGAAAAATTCGCATTGTTCTGCGATGAAAAATACGCCTCGAACACTCTCACTGCGGTTAAAAATACACGCAGTATCAATGTCGCTGAAACGATTTCTGCGGTGCAGCAAAAGCACAATACCATTTTTGGAAACGGTTATGGCAAACTAAAAGAGCAAACTTTCAGAATCGCTCACATGGGCGATATTACTCTCGATGACCTGAAAGAACTGCTCGGCTGGCTCGATGAGGAAAATGGATAGGGTATAGGAAATAGAAGGCCTGTTGTGAAAATTAGGAAAATTATTGTTGCAGATTAAGATATAAAGAGCCATAATGAAGGATTGAGCAAATTCAGAGTCGGCGAAAAGGAGCTTAAATGGGACCCGTATTGAATGGCCTTGTAAAACTTCAGAGCGTTGAAAATCGCCTGCGGGCCGCCAAGGCAAAACTTGCAAGATGTAGAAGAAACGTAATCATTCGAGAAAATCAAGTCAGAAACCTCCAGAATGCTCTTGAGGCCAAGAAAGAAGAGATTCAGCTATCTAAGGTCCAGTCCGACCGTCTGGAACTGGAACTAAAAAGCAGAGACGAACAGGTAGCCAGATTAAGGGCTTCCCTCAATGCTGCCAAAACGAACAAAGAGTACGCCGCAGTTCTCACCCAGCTTAATACAACTAAGGCCGACAATTCCAAAATCGAAACCCAGATACTCGAATTACTGAAAGCCACCGAGGCGGATGAAAGTGAATCAGAGAGTATCAAGAACCAGATAGACCAGCAGAAACAAGAGCTTGAGCGTACCCGAAAGGAATCTGAGCAGATGGCAGCCAAGTACCAGGCCGAAATCGAAGAAATCCAAACCGAGTGGGACGAAGTTGCATTGACCATACCGCCTGAGTCGTTGGATGTATTCAAACGAGTCGCCGAAACTTATGACGGCGAAGCTTTAGCCGTCATCGAAAAGCAACAGGGCAAAACGGATGTATATAGCTGTGGCGGCTGCTTTATGGGTATTACCGCCGAGTCCGTTAATTTGCTTATGACCAGAGACGACATAATCCGCTGCCCAAACTGCACAAGGATACTCGTGCTTGACGGTACACAATATACTGCTGAACGGTGAGGGCGTCTGCGAGATAAAAAATGAGCGAACTCATTATTCACACCGACGGCGGCAGTAGAGGCAACCCAGGCCCATCCGCTGCCGGCTTTACCCTGGCCAAGACCGACGGAACTCAATTACAGGCGAAGGCCTTTTTTCTCGGCCACGCTACCAATAATGTTGCTGAATACACCGCAGTGGTAAAAGCCCTTGAAGCTGCAAAGCAGGCCGACGCCAAACAGCTCACGCTCTACAGCGACAGCGAATTGCTCGTCCGGCAGGTCAACGGACAATACAAGGTGAAAAGCGAGCAAATCAAGCCGTTATTTCGACAGGCCGTAACGTTGCTCGGCGGATTTGAAAAATGGAAAGTTGAACACGTTACCAGAGATAAAAACAAACAAGCAGACGAACTTGTGAACCGTGCTTTGAATCTTGGTCAGGATGTTGATATGTCCAGCATCCTGTCTGCCACGACTCGAACCAAGCCGATTCGGCTCGGCGTGCTAATCAGCGGCGGCGGGAGAACCTTGATGAACATTCTCGAATATATCAATTATGGCTGGTTAAATGCAAAAGTCGTTCTCGTCATAAGCTCACGCTCGACCGCAGCGGGTGTCGAAAAGGCAAGAGCAGCCGGACTTGATGTAAAAATCGTCCGCAAGAAAGACCTGCCAAACATTGACCGGTTCAGCGAAAAAATCGAACAGGAACTAACCGCAGCAAAAGTTGACCTCGTCGTCCAAGGCGGATGGCTCTGCCTCTGGAAGATACCGCCTCGATATGAGAACCGAGTGATGAACATACACCCGGCACTGCTGCCGAGCTTCGGCGGAAAAGGTATGTGGGGAGCGCACGTACACGAGGCGGTTCTTGCAGCCGGATGCAAAGTAAGCGGATGCACCGTACATTTTTGCACGAACCAGTATGACAAAGGCCCAATAATCATCCAGCGATGCTGTCAGGTTGAGGAGACGGACAGCGCCGAAACCCTTGCTGCAAGGGTCTTTCAACAGGAATGTATAGCGTATCCACAAGCCATAAAGTTGTTCGCAGAAAATAAATTGCTCGTCCAGAACGGCAAAGTTAAAATAAAATAAGGATACTTGATGCTGGATGCTCGATGCTCGTAGAAGAAGAAAAACGAGTGTCGAGTATCGAGGATATGAACAGACAACAAAAATCTCTCTTAATAAATTTTATAGCCGTAACGGTTATTACAGCCGTTGTCATCGTGGCAATGGTTAACTTAAGAAATTGGGTCAACCGTTCGGAAGCAAGGCGGGCAATGGAACATCTCGGCAAAGTAGTTCTTCAGTACCGAAGCGAACACGGCTCGGTGCCTCCTGAATCTTACGTTAATAATATCAGGGAAAATCTTGAAGGCAATGTTCGGCTCGGAAAGCTGCACTACAGAGCCAGATGGCTCGACTTTGATTCAACCAAAGATGAGATTTTAGCTTACACTGAACACGCTCACCGCTCCTGGCTGTTCGGTGATAAATTCATCGTACTGCGGCTGGATGGACGCGTGGAGTGGATGGAACGGCAACAGCTTCAGGACATCCTGGCCCGGCAGCAAAGCCCAATGGAAATTCAAACGCTTCAAAAAGAATAGATGGTTGGAACCAGCCCGGCTTTTCACTCATCCGTTTTTTTCTTCAAGCAATTTCCTCAGATACTTATTTTCCCGCCGGGTTGCTTCCAAGTCGAAAAGCTGATATTTGATACATATCCGCAGATAGTCCAGCGATTCCTGCAGACTGTTGACGCTTTTTTCAAGCTGCTTATGGTTGTTGTGTGCTTGTTTGGTCAGCTCGGCCAGCTTCTTGTATTGTGGTTCAGCCCTTCCGCCGACTTCTTTAACCAACTCGTTAAGTTTGCCTTCAATGTTTGTTTCATCCATCAGTTTAATTCCTCCTCCGGGGCCGTCCTTTCACTTCAAATCATCCTGCCCGGAACACTCCGAAGCCGCCTATTCTATGATAAGTGTGCAACAAAATTCATACCTGAACGCACCCAAAGCTGCTTTTCGCTGAGTTTTATTGTCTGCCTGCCGTTAACGGTCTCTCAAACCGTTTTGAATTGACACTTTTTAGTTTTGTTTCTGTTTTCCGAGAGGCAACTCTTGTATGGCTTGAAACCCTGCGTTGCGAAAAATCAACACTCACCACAATAGTCCCATTTTCCAACCTAATATAAGGGGTTTAGTAAAAAATAGTTACAATCAATGTTGATTATCACAAACATCGATGTTGTTTTATAGCAACAATTATTACAGTGAACGGCTTTAGAATTTGAACTGGTCTTTGAATACGGTTTTGAAGTCATAGACGTTATCAAAATCTTTGATTGTATCGGTTGGCTGTGCGCTCATCCATTTGTGTTTTATCAAGATATATACGATTTCGCCGAAATCGCCGGTGGTTTTGATTCCCCATACATTCAGCACCAGCATCGCCAGCCGGCCCCATTTTTCAATCGCCAGTTTCCTCAGTCCCTCGCAAAGGTCTTGGCCGGTAATGTGCTCGTGCTCGTTGATTATTTTTTTCGTGGTATAGCCAAGCCCTTCATAGACGAACTTTATTGCCTGCGGGCTGAATCGTCCGTTTTCTTTGGCAATTTCTTCGAGTTTCTTTTTCATACTAAATTAACTTACTCTCTGTCCGGGCCTTGCTCCGGCGTCGGCGGTTAGTATGAAAATGTCCTTTCCGCCGGCCCCAGCGGCTAAAATCATCCCTTCGGACAGGCCGAACTTCATTTTTCTCG
>QNBZ01000126.1 GCA_003644295.1 Planctomycetota bacterium | reverse complement strand
TAACCGCTATAGTTGCTGAAGCCGGAACTGCCTGCGCCCGTTTGCTGACTTTCATAACTTTCATTTTTCTTTGTCCCTCTGTGCCTTTGTCCCTTTTATAATGTTTGTTCTGCAAAAACAGCAGTATTAGAAGCCAAACTGTACAGTTGGTCAAGAAAATTGATGAATTTAGAGTTTTTAGATAATTGGGATTGCAAATGCAATAAAGGGCTGCAAAAGGATAGTCGATGCTCGATTCCGCCTACCCGCCAGAGGTGGGTAAACGGCGGACAAGGTTGGACTCTCAAATTCTGTCTTTCTTAGCAAAAATGCAAAAAAACTTTTTGGCCGTCCACTCCGGCTGCAGATAGTCAAATGACTACGAGCTTTTTCACGCTACAAAGCTGGATGCTTGATATTTGTTATCCGAATGAAGATTGGATAAAATGCTCCTGCCCCCTTTTTCTCTTTTCTTCAACTTGTTTTAATCTGTTGCTCAAACTCGGGGAAGTATTTACTGATGACCCTCACGCTAAAGCTTGAAAGTATAGATTCTTTGCTTTCTCCTTGAAACAGAAAATTGAAATAGTTTTTTATACAATCTTCTTTTGTTATCTTTCCCTCTGTTAAAGTTTGGCGGTAACCATCGTTCAAAACAACCGTGTGAGCTGTGCCCGAATTTTGTTCATCTACAGTTATCTCAAACTTTTCGCCGTTTTTACTTTGAACTTCTATTACTTTAATTCTCCGTTATATTTAATATCTCACTTATTGCTTTTTTAATTGTATTTTTGGGCAGTGCACCTATTGCCATTTGAGGTTTACCGTTTAGCGGCACAAAAAGGATGCTGGGAATGCTCCGAATGCCGAAAGCAGCCGCCAATTCCTGCTGCTCTTCTGTGTTCACTCTATAAATGTCGAGCTTGCCTTGGTATTCCTGAGCAAGTTTTTGTAAAACGGGTTCTACCATTTTGCACGGGCCGCACCAATCCGCATAAAAGTCAATGATGCAAGGCAGTTCGCCTTCAAACTTCCATTCTTTGTTCTGCTCATAGTTAAAAACTTTTTGCAAAAACCCGTCTTTCGTTAAGGATTTCATAAAATACTCTCCAATCTTATCGACAATAAACAAGGTTCACAATTTGTTAATGGTCAGGCCGGTGTAAATTTTCGGATAAAAGTAAGTTGACTTCTGCGGCATTCTTTCGCCAGCGTCCGTAACGGTCTTCAACTGCTGCATTTTTACAGGATTTACAAAAAAAGCCGCCTGCTTCTGCCCGCCATTCACCTTGGCAATCGATTCATCAATCGCATTGTTGGCGTCTTTTACATATTCAAGATTGCTCTGACTTGCCAGCTTTTTCTCATCGATACCCAATAGTTTTTCGAGAATAAGTTTATGCAGCACAGCAACATCCAGCGACCGCCAGGCGGCGCTCTTTTCGGGTACAACCCAATCCATTACCTTTTTGTCTTTCAAAACAGCTACGTAAAAGGTATTGTTGCCGAGGTAAATCCCAAAAGCGATTTTATCCCTGTTGTGTTCGGCTTTCATTTGTGCAAGCATTTTCCGCTTCGAGTCCGTCTTGATAACTTCAAAGTTTTCTTTCAACTCGGCAAGCAGTTTTTCAGAGCTGAAGTTCGGCAGATTGCCGACAAGCCGGTGGTTCGCCAGTACTATCAAACCATCGTGGCGGATGTTGGCAAAGGCAATCATCTGGTAGCCGGCTGCTGGGTTGTTGCTCTCTTTGGCGTAGGTCAAAGCCGTTGTGTAACGGTGGTGGCCGTCGGCGATGATGCAGCTTTTATCGAGCATCATTTCCGTTATGGCATCAATATCGTCGTCGGCGGTTATGGCAAAGAGCCGATGCCGGACATTGTTCTCATCGGAAAAATCGATGAGCGGCTTCTGGCTTGCCGCTCTCTCGATGATTTTGTCGGCAATGGCCCGCTCGTCTTCATACAGCATAAAAGGAAGGCCGAACTTTGCACCGGTTGCTCTTTTGAGATTCAGCCGGTCAACCATAGGCCCCTTGAGAGTTTGCTCGTGCGGCCTGACGGTTTTACCGAACTCTTCAAGCTTGGCCAATGCGATAAAGTTAAAGCGTTGAAACTCGGCGCCGGCCAATTCAAAATCCTGTACGTAGGCGTAAATAGTTTCAATTTGGTCCTGCTTTAGGATAGCTTTTTCTATCCAGTTGTTGAGATACTCGGCGGCCCTTGTATATTGATTGCTGCTGCCGTTGTCGGAAGGTGTTGTTTTGCCCTTGATTATCCGCACGATATTGTAGCGACTTTTCTCATAAAGCCGCTGCTGCAAATCGGAGCTGATAACGTCATAAGGCGGAGCAACGCAGTCGCCCACATTGCCGACGGCGTCGGGATTGAACCTGAACGCTTTGAATGGCTTAATTTGCATTTTCTATTTACTGCTTTTTATTATATAATCAGGGAAACAGGGATAATACTAAAGAAAAGATAAGTTGTCAAATGCCGGCAGTGCATTTTTACAAAGAGGTGAAGGTATGGAACAGCTAATAATGCATCCGATAGGTATAATTCATTCGCCATATAAAGAAAGCAAGGATATGCCAATCCAGGGGAGATTCAAAGCTGATGCGGAAGCGTGGATTGAATTGGAGGACAAATTCGCCGGCGGACTGAAAGATTTGGACGAGTTCAGCCATGCGATAATACTGTACTATTTCCACAAATCGCAGAGCGAAGAAATCGAGGGCAGGCCTTTCCTTGAGACGGACAAACACGGGATATTTGCGATAAGAAGCCCACATCGGCCAAATCACATAGGATTTTCCATTGTTAAAATAAAAAAAGTGGAGGCAAACAAGTTGTACTTCACGGAGGTGGATGTGCTGGACCGGACGCCGGTTCTCGATATAAAGCCCTACGTCAGCCACTTCGACAGCAGAAATGATGTTAAGTGCGGCTGGCTGGACAAGCACTTTAAGGATGAGAACATCCCGGACAAGACCATTTTGAAGTGAAATCACCCGTTACGAGTTAGTATCTCTTTTTCTTGTCGAGAGCAGAATTAAGTTTCGTATTGCCCCAGTATCTCTGGCGGTAAGCCAACGCTGCTCGAAGTTCTTTTCCTGTGCGATTTGTGCTATCGCCATCAGGACTCGCAAGTGATAGTTTCTCTGGTCTTTGCTGCCGGCTAATACGAACATTATCCTGACCGGGTCAGGGGCGTGCGGAAAGTCAATGCCGTCACGGCAGCGGACAAGCAGGATGTCGAATTTCTTTTCGCCTTCGACCACTATGTGCGGTATAGCAAAGCCCGGCTGAATAATTGTTCCGCCCTCGGCTTCGCGATGAAGGAATTTCTCAAAGAGTACATATTCATCCGTACCCAATCTCTCGGCCAGGATGGTGGAAACCCGGCGGAAGATTTGCTCGGCAGGCCGTCTGCCGGCTATGTCCAGGATTTGGCATTCTCTTATAAGTTTGTCGAATCTGTCCTCAATTATATTGTCTCTCTCGAGCAGGATATCGCGAAGCTCATTTTCAAGCGTAACGGTTTTCAACTGCCGGTCGGTAACACGCTCTACGATGTGCATCACCGCCGAGGCCCTGCTCACACGTCTGGAAACATATAGCCGAAACCATATTGCGCTCAATACGATAAAGCCGGCACAAGTCAACAGCGGCACTTTTCCCATATCAACAACCAGAGCGCCGTAAGCGATAATGGCAAGTATGTGAATATAAGGATACAGGGGCGATTTGAACTTTGGCCGATAGCTTTGTATCCGGCTCTCACGCATTATAATCACACTGGCGTTGTCAAGAATGAAAAGTATTATCATTAAGGTCGAGGCGGTTTTCACCAGCACTTCAATATCCAGACAGACAATCGCCGCAATCATAAATCCGCCCGTGAGCAGTATGCTGATGTGAGGTGTTTTGAAGCGCTCGCTGATGTGTGAGATGCTCTGCGGCAGCAGCCGGTCTCTGCTCATAGCCATAGGCGAGCGTGAAGCGGCAAGTATTCCGCCGTTTGCCGTAGTTACAAAAGCAGCGATGGCAGCCAAACCGAGAATTGCAAATCCTGCGGTGCCCATAAATTTACCCGCCGCCAGTGATATTGGAGTATAACTATCAGCAAGCTCATCGGCATTGACAACACCTACTACAATTGTGATTACGGTGATGTAAAATATCGAGACGACCAGCCAGGCCAGAATCATCCCTAACGGCAGGTTTTTGCCGGGATGTTTGACTTCTTCGGCAATGCTGGCTACCTTGGTCAGTCCGCCGAAACTTATGAAAACCAGACCCGCATTGGCGAACACTGCCAACCAGCCCTTTTCGAGAAAGCCCTTGTATCGGACGGCTTCAACGGCTTCGGCGCCCAGAATTACAAATAAGGCGAGTATCGCCAACAGGAGCGCCACGAGCCAAACCTGAAATCTGCCTGTGTGCTTTACGCTTATGATATTGAGAACCGTAAAGCCGAGACAACAAACAGCAGCTATTGTTTTGAGATGCCACTGACTTAGCTGTGCAGGAAAGACCATTTGCAGCACAACCTCGATAAGGATTGCTATACCGACAACGGCAAATGCGCTTTTCAATGCCAGTGAGAACCAGCCGGCAAGCCCGCCGAACAGCCCCCAAACAGTTCCGAAACTTCGCTCGATGTAAAAATATGTTCCGCCGGCTCGCGGCATCGCCGTGGCTAATTCAGCTTTGCTGAGGACGCTGGGAATTATCAAAATCGATGCAAAGAAATATGACAGTATAACCGCCGGCCCTACCTTCGCATAAGCGATGGCAGGCAGAACAAACAGCCCTGAGCTTATCATTGCCCCCGCCGCCACTGCGAACACATCCGGCAGGCCTAGTTGTTTTTTTAGATGAGCCACCTTGAAACCTCCCTGTCGAGCTATGTGAGCATATTACCCGCTGTTTTTCTTTTTTGCAAGGTATTCGTTCACCGCAGCGGCGGCGATTTTATACCAATTGGAGTTAATTTTTGCGCCCTGTCATTCCCGCGAAAGCGGGAATCCATAGGTTTATATATGTATTGGATGCCTGCTTTCGCAGGCAT
>QNBZ01000125.1 GCA_003644295.1 Planctomycetota bacterium | reverse complement strand
GAGCTGACTGCCCCCCAATATGCCTAATCCCCAATCCTGCTAATAATCTCCACAAAGGCCTGTTTTTACTTTTTTGAATAGCTTTAATAACATTATCAGCACTTTTGTCAGCCATTCTTTCAAGTTCAACAAGGTCTTCTTTTGTAAGTTTATAAAAATCAGCAGGATTTTTTACTAATCCAGATTCAACTAACTGCTCAATAAGATCCGGCCCAAGATTTTCTATGTCCATCTGGTCCCGGCCTGCAAAGTATTTCAGACGCTCAATCAATTGCGCCTTGCAATGGGGATTAACACATCTGATATAAACGCCATCTTCGTCTTTCTTAACGTCCCCGCCGCAACTCGGACATTTGGCAGGTATCTTAAATGGCTTTACGCCGGCAGGTCTTAAATTTTTTTTCACCTCTACCACCTGCGGTATTATTTCGCCGGCCTTTTCAATCACCACCGTGTCGCCCTGCCGTACGTCGAGTCGCTTTAACTCATCAAAATTATGTAAGCTCGCCCTTCTAACCGTTGTGCCGGCTAACTGAACAGCAGTCAGATTTGCCACCGGCGTCAAAATCCCGCTCTTGCCGACCTGAACGTCTATCGACTCAACTATTGTCTCGGCACGCTCGGCTGGAAACTTGTAAGAGATGCACCATCGGGGTGCCCTGCCGGTAGCGCCGAGGATGGCACGCTGGTCGAAGCGGTTGACCTTTATCACCATTCCATCAATCTGATAATCCAGCGTTTGCCTTTTGCCGCTCCAGTAGCGACAAATACTAATTGCTTCGTTTATATCTTTCGCCCTTTTAATGTTTGGATTAACCGGCAGGCCGAGTTGTTTGAGTTTTTGCAGCATCAGCCAATGCTCTTCAGCTAACGGCTCGGACAGCTCCCCCACAGCGTAAGCGAAGAACGACAGTTTCCTTTCAGCGGTGATTTTTGCATCAAGCAGTTTCAGTGAGCCGGCTGCGGCGTTTCGTGGATTGGCAAAGCTTGGCTCGCCGGCCTTGATGCGAAGTTTGTTCAGCTCGACAAACGCACCGGTCGGCATATAAACTTCGCCGCGCACTTCAAGTACATCAGGGACACTTCCATCGCTCAGCAAAACAAGTGGAACCGCTTTTATCGTTCGCACATTAGCGGTAACGTCATCGCCGGTTTCGCCGTCGCCGCGAGTGGCAGCGGTAACGAGCCGACCCTTTTCATAACGCAAACTTATCGCAAGGCCGTCAATTTTTAGTTCGACTACATAATCATAATCTGCGCCGCCGAGCGCCTTTGCCACCCTTTCATCAAATGCCCGTAATTCATCATCGTTATACGTGTTGTCAATACTCAGCATAGCGACGGCGTGCCTGATGCTTTTGAAACCTTTTACCGGCTGACCGGCAACCCGCTGCGTAGGCGAGTCGGCTGTTATAAACTGCGGATTATGCTGTTCCAATTTGCCCAGCTCGGCGAAGAGTTTGTCATATTGCCGGTCGCTGATTTCTGGCTGATTGAGTACGTAATAGAGGTAATCGTGCCTTCTAATTTCGGCACGGAGTTGTTCGATACGTTTTTTTATGCTTTCAGCCATACGGCGTTAGCTTACGCTGTTTTGGCTTATTTTGCAAGAGTCAACAGAATTCAGTCCCGGGGTTTTAACCCCCAACCGAAAACCCCCAGGCCTGCCCTGAGCGAAGTCGAAGGGTTTATCCTGGTGGTTAAAACCCCCAACATAAAGTTGGGGGCTTATGTTCAAATTCCGTTTGGCATCCCAATGCTTGTGCCAGCGAAAATCATTCAACACCATCGGCGGTATCTCAACAGAGTTAAAACACCAACGGCAAACATAACCGTCGTAGCCGGCTCTGGAATCTCAACGATATAGTCCTGCTTGTCGTAGTTGGTAAATGCCCATAGTTCCGCCTTCGGGCCGGTGCCGTCCAATGAATGCAGCCAGTCATTAGCTTTTGCGGTATCTGCCTGCTCGCATCGGAAGCCGAGTTGGCCGACTGTGCCGTCAGCCGTAACGTCCCATCCGGATGGTGTGGCCGGCAGGTCCTCATAGACAATCTCCCATATCGCAGCGGCAAAGGCCTCAGCATCGTTTTTCTGCTGGGTACTAAACGGTCCGCCGTTCACCCAGGCAGGGTCGAAATATCTGCCCCACAATTCGCGGATGTACCCGGCCTTGGCGGCTCCAATATAACCGCCCAGAAAATCGGTCGGCTCAGGGGACTGGCTGGGCATTTCTACTTTGTAGGTCAGCGTATCTTCGGACGAGTACTGCGGCAGGTCGATGCAGAAGCTGCCGATTAGCCCGTTGGGCCAGGCGTTTCCCTGTGCCGTGCCGGCGGTCTTGTTGAGCATATAAGCGCCGGCATAACAACGGAACCCACTGCGTCCGCCGCCCCAGAGCTTAATTACACTCGCCGCTCCCAAGCTGTCCCAGGCAATATCCACAGTGCCGAGGTCAGCGGCCTCGATTATGCACGGCAAAGCCAAAACAACCGCTGCGCAGACAATTAGTAATCTTTTCATTTCTCTTCTCCTCCCTTTCCGGATTCTCTTCTTTTACTAAGGAAAAGCGGGACCCCGCAAGCCCCCAGGCCTGCCCTGAGCGAAGTCGAAGGGTTTATCCTGGTGGTTAAAACCCCCAACATAAAGTTGGGGGCTTACGGTTGGGGGGCATCCTCTCCCATTTTTCCTGAACTGTTCTTCTCTTCCAAAAAAAGCCGATAACAATAAGTGGTTAGCTCCGCACCCCTCTATTATTATAGGAGTTTAACCTTTTTCGGCCTTAATGTCAAGAAAAATCTTGCCCGCCTTACTTATTTTCTCTATATTCACAATACGCCGTCTCTAAATCGTAATTACTCACCTAAAATTGCCCCATTTCTGTTCGTAAAATAGCAAATATGTAAAAAAATTTACAAAAAATATAACAAAACGCTTGACTTTGTTGCGTAATATGTTAAAATACCCCCCGTGTTTTGAGAATACAGAATAACAGAGCCGAGTCCGCCGCAGGCGGGCCGGTTAAAACAGGAACGTGTCTTACCAGCACCGGCGAAAATCCCCCTGAAAATCGCCGGAACAGGTTTTACAAACGCCCGGATAATTGACAGAATATAGGCCAGATTATCGAGAACGCACTGGCGCTGGCCAGACAATATCGAAAGCCCCCAGGTTTATCCTGGGGGTTTTAACCGGTACAAACCCCCAACATAAAGTTGGGGGCTTGCGTAAAACAAGGGGGCCAAACTATGAAAAGTATCCACGCAAACATCTCACAAGAAACGCTACAGAAAAAAAACGAATGCCGCGACAGAATCGACCTTCTGCGCAGCAGGGTGAATCTGCTCAGCGGCAAGGACAGACTTCTAATGACAATGTATCTGAAGAACGGCAACAGCTTTCGGCAGATGGCCCGGCTGGTCGGCGTCAATGAAGCAAGCATCGCAAGAAGAATACATAAAGTAGCGCAGCGACTCATCGACGGCGAATACATAA
The DNA here is from genome assembly GCA_003644295.1 of Planctomycetota bacterium. GTDB lineage: Bacteria > Planctomycetota > Phycisphaerae > Sedimentisphaerales > Anaerobacaceae > B140-G9. The sequence continues at coordinate 1,573 of QNBZ01000125.1, read as the reverse complement.
CCTGCCTGCGAAACCGCAGTAAGTTCACCAACTTCGAGATGGCTGTCGCAAAAGATTACTTCCTGACGGGAATATCAATGAGGAAAATCGCAGCCAAACACCATCGCAGTTACTATTGTGTTCGCCAGAGCATAAAGAAAATCCAACAAATCGTCAGAGTAAAAAAATAAGAATACAAAATGGCGACGTACAGCGTTTCAAAAAAGTTTGACAGCAGACCACCAGTCATTACCGACAAAATAGCGGCCACGATGAGAATGTTCGGCCTAAGTACAGACCGGCTGGCCGAGTCCGGCGTTATTTACAACTGCCGTCTCAAAATCAATGACGGCAACATTGTGTATATCACGGGCCCATCCGGCTCGGGAAAAAGCGTACTGCTCAAAGAGCTTGAAAAAATCATACCCGCCGACGACAGCGTCAACCTCGACCGAATAAAACTGCCGGTTGGTAAAACGCTAATCGACTGTATGGACGGCGATTTCTTAAGCGGACTGAAGCTGCTCAGTGTCGCAGGGCTAAATGACGTCTTTTGCGTCCTCGGCGAGCCGGCAAACCTCAGCGACGGACAAAAATATCGCTTCCGTCTGGCAACGGCGCTGGCAGCAAAAAAGAAGTTCATCTTCGCTGATGAGTTTTGCTCAAACCTCGACCGCATCACCGCTGCGGTGGTCGCCTACAATGTGTGCAAGTTCGCAAAACGTAACAGCGTTACATTTATCCTGGCCTCGGCTCACCAAGATATATTAGCGGATTTGCAGCCGGACGTACTGGTGGTAAGAGAATTAGCCGGCAAAACGGAAGTCGTTTATAAGAAGTAAGAAGACATAATGAGAAAGTGCAGCGTTACTAAAAAACTGCAAATTGTCGCCGGCGGTCTCGATGACTATAAAAAGCTGGCGCATTACCACTATCGTAACAGCCGCCTTACAGCTTACGCTGCTATCTTCGCTATGCGCTTACACAATGAAACTGTCGGCGTTATTGTTTATACAATGCCGAGTCCCGGCCTTGAACTTAGAAACGTCGCCACGGGCGGCGCCTTCGTCGGCTTCGACAGGGCAACACAGTTAGCGCTTATCAACAAAAACATCCGCTGCATCAGCAGAGTTATTATCGAGCCGAGATTTCGCTGCCTGGGATTAGCAAGCCGATTAGTTCGAGAGACGATGCCGTTAATGAACGTCCCTGTCATCGAGGCGCTGGCCGTGATGGGCTCAGTCAATCCGTTTTTCGAGAGAGCTGGGATGACCGCATACACAGCACCAATGCCGACCAGATGCGCACAGATGAGTGAGGCGTTCAGTATGGCCGGTGTAGAAAAGAATATGCTCATCGACCCGCAAAAAGTTCAGCGGACAATCGACCAACTCAAACAGAACGAGTCCAAATTCATCGAACTGCAAATAAAACACTTTCTGCAAAGCTACGGCAAAAGGCGCAATATGCCGGCAGGGATGGAGCGGACACGTTTTGTCCTGAGCAAACTTACCGAAAGGCCAACCTATTATATATGGTTCAATAAAGAAGTGAGAAGTTAGAAGTTAGAATTAAGAATTATGGCAAATCAAAT
>QNBZ01000124.1 GCA_003644295.1 Planctomycetota bacterium | reverse complement strand
TAGTCGAGAAAATTGCCGAGTACCACGACGGAATGATTCTTGTAACAGGCCCAACCGGCTGCGGCAAAAGCACGACAATCGCATCGATGATAGACCATATTAACCGAAATCGCCCCTGTCATATTATAACAATCGAAGACCCGATTGAATTTCTGCACAGAGACCAAAAAGCCATCGTATCGCAAAGAGAAGTAGGAATTGATGTGCCGGACTATGGCAGTGCGATGAGGTCGGGGATGCGTCAGGACCCAGACGTGGTGCTGCTCGGCGAAATAAGAGATAACGAGACGCTAACAGCAGCTATGAGGGCGGCGGAAACCGGGCATTTGGTCTTCGGAACACTTCACTCGGTAAGCGCTTCCCAAACAATACAGCGAATTCTGGATTTGTTCCCACAGGAAGAAAGGGACCTGGCAAGACAAACTTTTGCCCTTACCATCAGGGCCGTAATCAGTCAGCAGTTGCTGCCTGGCCTCAAGCCGGACGCCAAGAGAATACCGGCAATTGAGATACTCATCGCCAACCCGATTGTCAAGAAACTTATCTCCGAGCAGCGCGAGGCCGACATTCCAGCCGTGATTCGCGCCTGCCAGAACGAAGGGATGCAGGACCTCACTGAGAGTCTGCGTAAGCTCGTTATGGAAGAATGGATAGAGATGAAAGTAGCGCTTGAATACGCACCGAACGTAGAAGAGTTAAAAATGGCACTGAAGGGCATCAGAACCACCACCAGCGGTATCTTGTGAAATCTCATTCGTAATGGAGCATCTTATGTCGGACTTACTGTTAGTTTCTGTCGACTACGGCGGCTATATATCCGTGGTTAAGCTTGTTATATTTTTGGTTTTGTTCTTCTCGTGGCTGCCGCTGCTTGGCTGGGTCTACACCGATGCCAGAGCGGTGGAGACAAAAGAAGACAAGTGGACAGGTATTGTCTTGGCTGCTGGAGCTGTTGGAGCAATAATCTGGCTTCTCGTACCTGTTTTTATTGTTGGGATGCTGCTTTACATAATCGCTGTAGGCGCAGCTTTTATCAGTTATATAACACACCGTAATGCCAGAGTTATGGATTTTGACCGTGTTTTGACCGCTGAGCACATCAAAGGCCTGCTGTTACGCAGTGAAGCCAAAAAACTTGATGCTCTCAAAAGTTTTCTTTTTATATCATCTAACAACAACGAAATTCCTGTTCCACAACCCAGGACGCCGGACTTTTACGGCTACAAGACAGCTTATGACATTTTCACCGACGCCATCTGGCGAAGAGCAAGTGCCATTGTGCTTTCGCCAATGCCACAGAACTATAGCGTAACCTACCAGATTGACGGCACCGCCTTAAAACAGCCGTCTATTGCCAAGGATGAAGTACAATACTTCATTCGCTTTGTAAAAAACCTTGCCGACCTAGACATCAAGGAAAAGCGAAAACCGCAAAGAGGAAAGTTCAAAATCAGACAGGAAAAAAACAACATTGAGTGGGAAGTAACCAGCGCCGGCTCAACGGTGGGAGAACAAATTCAAATCAAAAGGATAAACCAGAAAGATGTAATGAAGCTGGCCGATACCGGGCTAATGCCGGAACAGCTCGAACAATTAAGTAAAATTCGCCAGCTAAAACAAGGCCTGTTTATCATATCCGGGCCCAAAAAGAGCGGCGTAACAACGACATTTTATGCACTGATAAGAAGTCATGATGCCTTTCTTAACAGCATTAACACGCTGGAAAAACAACCTTCTGTCGAACTGCCAAATATAACTCAGAACACTTTCACTCTGAGCGATACCGGCACAACTACTTATGCTAAAAAGCTGCTCTCAATAATAAGAATGGGGCCGGATGTCGTCGGTGTTGCTGACTGTGAAAACAGCGAAACAGCTCAAGTTGCCTGCATGGCTGCTAAAGATGGTAAAATCGTATATGTTACGCTCGAAGCCGACAGTGTAATCCAGGCACTCGGCAAATGGATAAAATTAGTTGGCGACAGAGAACTCGCTGCCGAGACCCTGCTGGGCATAAGCAACCAGCGACTACTGCGAAAACTTTGCGAAGAATGCAAGCAGGGGTATAACCCAAACAGGGAACTGCTTAAAAAGTTCAATATCCCTGCTGAAAAGGCAAAGGTACTCTACCGGCCCGGCAAAGTACAGTACGACAAACACGGCAAACCAGCAACCTGTGAACATTGCCAGGGGACCGGCTTCGTCGGTAGAATGGGCGTGTTTGAGGTTATCATGCTGAACGATGATTTAAGAAAGTTCGTGAAGGAATCAAAGTCGCTGTCAGAAATCGGCACTAAGTTCAGACGCGCCAAAATGCTTTATCTACAGGAACAGGCGTTGAGAAAAGTTATTGCCGGCAAAACAGCGGTGAACGAAATGGTTAGAGTATTCTCTACATCCAAAAAGAAAAAGCCACAGCAATAACCATCAATAAACGGAGTTATAAATCGCAGACCTTGAAAGACCGGAGACATTATGATTGCCAACTTACTTATAGTATTAGTCATTGCGGGCTGTGCCGCTTATCAGTATCTAAAAGGCACGCTTGTGAAATCATTCGTTACAATAATAACTACTATCTGTGCAGGTATAGCCGCTTTTAGCTACTTCGAGATTTTAGCGAATGTTTTTATCAGCCGCAGTGCAAACACTCGATACCCTTCTATGGTACTGTTGGCCCAGCCGCTGGCATTTGTACTGCTGTTTGTTCTGGCTTTTGCCATTCTGCAAACAATCGCCGCTAAATTAATTCGCCAAGAGATTGATTTGGGACTTCTCCCTGAGCGTATTGGGCGGGTTGTCTGCGGCGTTTTTCTCGGCCTTATGCTATCAGGGCTGCTGCTTACAGTCCTTGCGATGGCACCTCTGCCAAACAGCTATCCTTATCAGCGTTTCGACGCAGCAAGTCCAGATGCTGAAAAGCCAAGTAAGGTATTACTCAACGCCGACGGCTTCGCAACTGGATGGTTTAGCACCGTAAGCAGCGGCAGCTTCAGCGGCAAAAGAAGTTTCGCTACTCTGCACCCGGATTTTTTGGACCAGCTCTTTCTGAATCGGCTCGGCTTCGCCGACAAAGTATCGGTTATTACCAGTTCGCCTGCGATAGAAGTGCCGAAGAAAAAAGCGGCTTGGCCGGCACCCGAAAATCTAAAGGACTCGAACGGCAATGCCATACCACAAAAAACCGGACATAATCTCATAATTGTACGGGTAGGAATAAGGAGAAATGCAGTAAGAGAGGCCGGCAGATTTACACTGTCCCAGTTAAGATTGGTCTGCAAACAGAAAAATTACTCTGGAAACACACTTGGCGGAAAAGGAAAAAACATCTACCCTGTCGGATACCTGAAAACGGCAAACCAGCTACAGTTGAAAAAACTAAACGACCTGCTGCAACTAAAAACATCAGATTTCAAGGATAGAGTAAAATGGCTCGATTTCGCTTTCTATGTTCCGAATGATTTCCTGCCGGTGCTGGTCGAGTTCAAACAAAATAGTATCGTTGAAGTGCCGCCGCTTATCTCCGCCGAACAGGCACCGCCGACAGTGCCTTTCACTGAGTCGCCCGAACATACAGAAGAAAGTGCAGAAACTAAAAAGCCCGGCCCCGAACATAAGCCCGCCGACAAAAGAAGTGAACTCAGCAACGTTAGCAAGCACGTCCTCGGCGACCGGTTCGATGAATAGCCGCCAAATACACTTAGCCGCCCGATTTATTCGTGGGGTTAATCAGCAGCAAACAACCAACTCCTCCAGATTCAACTCCATCAGATGCTCAAGATAAGCATTCAGCTGCTCTTCGGAGAAATTTGCAAGAAACTCCGCCTTGGCGCTTTTATTGATTTCACAAATACAGTCTATCAACTCCCTTTTACTCATAATGCACACGTCCCTTAAAACCTTCTCCCTTGAACTACAGCAATATCGACAGTGTGAACATTTTTTCTTTAGCCGACTCGATGCGCAGCCGGCCAACGCCCTATAACCAAAACTACCATATAACAGAATTGATTATGCTTCGACCACAACATATAGCAAAGCTGAATGGGCCGCTTTAACCGCTTATTTCAATGTCCAATAAAATCGCCTGCCTCTATCTACTAATCCAAGCGAAAAAAAATACGAATTTTATAATTTTTTTTGTGAACGAAACCTGAGCCAAATCCTCTATAATTACAAAGCCCCCAACTCTTGACGGCCTACGGCGGTTTATGTTGGGGGTTATTCAACTTAAATTAAGGGAAATATTGTCAGACAAAAAGTTTGAAACACTGGTTAATGAATACAGCGGAAATGTTCTAAATGTTGCCCTGCGGATTCTGGGCGACAGCCAAAAGGCCCAGGACATTCATCAGGAGGTGTTTCTTGAAATATGGCGGCGATGGCACAAATACGATGGCCGGACGAACTGGAGCGCATATTTGTATCGAGTTACGGTGCGAAAGGCAATCGCCTCTGCCAAACGCTCAAGACTGCAGCAAACATCCGTAGAACAATTGGACCGCCCTGCCGCCGTGGGAAAGCCGGATAAGCCGCTGGAAACTATCGAGCTGCAACAGAAATTGGCCGAGCGTCTGGCTAAATTGCCGAAACGACAGGCGGACGTCTTTGTGTTATCGAGAATCGAAGGATTAAAAAGTGAAAGAGTCGCTGAGATTTTGGGCTGTTCGCAAAGGACGGTTAGAGTCCATCTGCATCGGGCAACGAAGCGATTGGCAGCCGAACTCAGCGACTATCTGTAATGAAGCATTACAAACTGTCACCCCGAGCGCAGCCGAGGGGTCTATTAACAGATTCCTAAACTCCGCTAACGCTTCGTTCGGAATGACAATTATTGCAGGTAAATTATGAAAAGCGAAAAAACTGAAAAGCTGCTGAAATTTACCGATGGCTTGCGCAAGCTGTCAGCAGACGAAAAAACGCTCGAATCAGCCAAACAGGCAGTTTTTGCAACTGTGGAAAGTGAGGAAACAAGAGAACTAACCCACAAGACAAACATCGGCCTGGCCTTCTTTATATGGAGAACAATTATGGAAACCAAAATAGCCAAACTTGCCGCCGCTGCGGTGATAAT
>QNBZ01000123.1 GCA_003644295.1 Planctomycetota bacterium | reverse complement strand
GAAAACCACTTTCGCATATTCCGGCACATTCGAGCGCAGTTTCAGGAATGGGCCGGCCGGCATAATATGGTCGGTAGTGATTTTATCGCCGCACTTAATCAAAACTTTGCCCTGTAATTGTTCCGGCAGCGGTCTCGGCGTTTCGGGTACGACAATCGTATGGCCGCGCAAAACCTCTACCTTCGCAGCTTCTTTTTCGCTCAGGGGTTTTTCGAGCATACTGTCGTCTACAAGAAACTCGTCCGGAAATTCGATTTTTGGATATTTTATTCCGAACAGTTCCGGCAGATTGCGCGGGTCGGTGATTTTTCCTGTTAGTGCTGAAGCGACCGCCGTTTCCGGACTGACTAAATAGACCTTATCGTTTTTTGTTCCACTTCTGCCGGCGAAGTTTCGGTTGAATGTTCGCAAGCTGACTATGCCGTCTGCCGGCGAAAAACCCTGGCCGATGCACGGGCCGCAGCCGGTTTCGAGAACTCTTGCGCCGGCTGAAATCATATCCGACAGCGCACCGTTTTCAGCTAACATATTTAGGACTTCTCTGCTGCCGGGGACGATGGCAAATTCGACCTTATGGCTTATGCTTCTACCTTTGAGAACTCTTGCGACCATCATCAAATCGGCAAAGCTGGAATTCGTACAGCTTCCTATCACAATCTGTCCGGTCTCGATGCCTGCGATTTCGGCTACGGCTTTGACGTTATCCGGCGAGGATGGACAGGCCGACATCGGCTCAAGTTCAGCCAGATTTATCTCGACGGTCCGGTCATATTCAGCATCAGGAGCAGATGACAAGGGCTGATAGTCGTTTTCTCTTTTCTGGGCAGCGAGAAATTTCTTGGTTTGCTCATCGCTGGGGAAAATACTGGTTGTTACGCCGAGTTCGGCTCCCATATTTGTTATCGTCGCCCGCTGTGGTACTGAGAGATTTCTTACGCCGTCGCCGAGATATTCGGCCGCCCAGCCAACATTGCCTTTTGTCGTGAGGATACTTAGCAGTTTGAGAATGACATCCTTAGCGGCTACCCAGTCGTTTAATTTTCCGGTAAGTTTAACGCCTAATACTTTCGGACAGGTCAGGTAGAACGGCCCGCCGGCCATAGCGACGGCCACATCCAGCCCGCCGGCTCCTATAGCCAGCATACCGATTGCCCCGCCGGTTGGCGTATGCGAATCGCTGCCCAGCAATGTTGCCGCCGGCCTGCCGAACCTTTCCAGATGTACCTGATGACAGATTCCGTTACCGGCTCTGGAATGATACAGCCCTGATTTAGCCGCTATCGTCTGCAGATACAGGTGGTCATTGTGGTTTTCAGGCCCGAAGCCGGCTATATTATGGTCGATATAACTGACGGAAAGTTTTGTTTTTACTCTGTCCGTTTTCATCGATTCGAACAGCAAAAACGCTGTTGTTCCGGTGGCGTCCTGGGTGAGCGTCTGGTCGATACGGATGCCTATTTCCTGGCCGAGTTCTAACTTTCCATCGACAAGATGCTCGGCAAGTATTTTATAGATAAGTGTCTGTTCCAACTTTTTATTCCTTAAGTGGACACGGACAACCTCACTATAAAAAAATTCTACTTTTGTCAAGCAAATATATGGGGGGGCTGTCCCGAACTGGATATTCATTTGTTATTGAAATGAGCGAAGAAATCCTGCCCTGCCTATCCTGTCAATAAACTGCCAACCTGATAAACTATAAGCGTTATCACATAGGCCAAAGCTGTCAGGCCGAAGAACTGGAAGAACGCCCAGCCCCACGAACCCGTCTCCCGCTTACAAATGGCGAGCGTAGCTACACACGGCGTGCTAATCAACGAAAACAGCATTACACAAAAACCAACCAATGGAGAATATGCAGAGTGTAATTTACTGCGCAGCACATCCGCTGAGCCGGCCTCTCTGGTTTCCTCCTCACCCAGCGAATACATAATTCCCATCTGTGCGACAAACACCTCTTTAGCTCCAAGCGCACTGACAAGTGCTGTGCCAATTTTCCAGTCAAATCCGAGCGGCCTGACAACAGGTGCCAGTATTTTACCAACCCGTCCCGTAACAGAATGCTCAAGCTTGGCTTCCTGTGCCTGCTTGTTATTCAAGCCGACTAATCGCTCCTGCTGCAGCTTCGGGTAATTCGTTGCCGCCCAAAGCACAATCGATATGGCAAGGATTATTGTTCCTGCTTTTCTCAAAAACAGCCAGCCCCTTTGCCACATATGAATAAGAACTGCTTTTAAGGTCGGAATTCGATAAGGCGGAAGCTCCATAACAAACGGAGTGCTTTCACCCTTTAATAACGTTATTCGCAGTAATTTAGCGCATATAATTGCTAACACAATCCCGATAACGTAGATGAGCCATAGCAAAGATGCGTGCGTTGTAATCTTGAAAAAACCCATCTTTAAGAGTACCCTGTCGGTGAAGAAAGCCGGTATAATCATCATATAAATCACTAATTTTGCGCCGCAGCTCATCAACGGTATGACCATAATCGTGGTCAGTCGATTGCGCTTATTATCGAGAATACGTGTTGCCATAATAGCCGGCACGGAACAGCCGAAGCCGATGAGCATCGGTATAAAACTTTTTCCGTGCAGTCCGATTTTGTGCATTATGCGGTCCATAATAAAGGCGGCCCTGGCCATATAGCCGGAGTCTTCAAGAATCGCAATGGCCAAAAACAGTAACAGGATATTTGGTAAAAATACGAGTACGCTACCAACACCGCCAATTATGCCGTCAACGATGAGCGACTTGAGCGCACTGTCGGTCCCTGCCGGCCAAAAAGACGTTATTGCAAAACCAAGCCATTCAAAGAACCGCTCAGTCAATCCCATAAGCGGGTCGCCAATCCAAAATGTAAGCTTAAAGACCAGATACATTAACAAAAGGAAAATCGGCAGGCCCAGAGCGCGATTGAGAATTACTTTATCCGCTATGTCACTGCTGCTGTGTCGCAACTCCGCCGAGCTTTTAATAGATTCTTCGCAGGCGCCCGATATGAAGCCGTACCGCTTGTCCGCTATTATGATTTCCGGCTCATCACCGAAGATGTCTCTGATATGCGCAACGCTTGCCCCAACAACGTCGAGAAGTTCCTCACTGCTAACCTTCGAGGTTATGTTGCTGTCCTGCTCCAGCAGTTTAATCGCCAACCACCGCAGGTTATACTTTTCAGCCAAGTGTTGCTCTTTATCAGCGATGATGGTTTCGATTTTTGCCAGCTCGTCCTCGATTTCTTTGCCGTAGTTGATCTTATGAGTACGCTGCCTTTCGCCCTGTTGGGCCGTTTTAATAATGGCATCAAGCAATTCTGTTCTACCTTCGCCTTTATTGCCAACCGTAGGCACTATCTCTGCCTCCAGTAGCCGACAAAGCTGCTCGTTATCGAAAACCAATCCTCTTTGCTTTGCAATGTCACTCATATTGAACGCCAGAACCAAAGGTGCGTTCATTTCAATGAGCTGTGTCACCAAATACAGGTTGCGCTCGATGTTTGAGACGTCAACAATATCGACCACAACGTCCGGCTGCTGGTCAATTATGAAATTGCGGGCAATAAGCTCTTCAGTCGAATAAGCAGTTAAGCTGTACGTCCCGGGCAAATCCACAACTGTTATTTCGTATCCGGCGTATTTGCAAAGCCCCTCTTTCTTCTCCACTGTTACGCCGGGATAGTTGCCTACGTGCTGATGAGCGCCGGTCAACATATTGAATATAGCGGTTTTGCCGCTGTTAGGATTTCCTGCCAATACTACCGTGATGTTCTTTGCCATAGCTACCTGACCACGATTTTATGTGCCATACCTCTGCCGAGCATCATTTTGGAGTCCTTAACGCTAATCACAAAAGGGCCGGGATGGCTGTTATTTATGACTGTTATTTCCACATCAGGGACAAGCCCCATAGCGGTTAGCTGACTCTTCAAACCCTGCCCGGCATTTATGTCGGCCAGCTTGACCGTTTCGCCGGGCTTTACCATCGATAATGGAAACGGCTTTTTCAGAGATTTTCGGTTTTTGTTTTCCAATTTCTGCTCATCAATTGACAATCGGGATTCAATTATTCCGATTGCCCTAATTCCACCATAATTTTTGAGGCCTCTTCCTTGCGCAATGAAAGACGATAGCCCTTCAATTTTACGTCTATCGGGTCGCCCAGCGGTGCAACTCTTTGAACTTCGAGAATTGTGCCGGGCACAACTCCCATATCAGCGATGCGTTTGTTGACCCCACTTCTGCCGATTATCCTGACAATTTTACACTTTTGTCCCGGCTTGACTTCGTCAAGCCCAACTGTGCTGCTCATCTGCTTACCTGAAAAACTGTTGTTCTGTGGCCTGCTTTTGCAGAACCGCTTAAATTCATCGGCTAAATCATAGCCGTTTTTACTGTTTTTGTTCACAAACCCAATAAAACACAGCAGCTTGCTGATAACCTCTGGGCCAAGGGTGTGTTCAGCTCTGCAAGCGGCCTGCTGAGCGATATCTGTTTCAACACCCAGCACGTTCACGAAAAATGACGTAATAATGTTGTGTTTCCTGACGACTTCAGCAGCGATATCCTGTCCAGCTTTGGTGAGCGTAACATAGTCATAAGGCCTATAGTTAGCCAGTCCCTTTTTTTTCAGAACCCGCAGTGCGCCGGTAACCGATGACCTGGCAACGCCGAGCGACTTTGCTATATCCTTGCTGCGGGCTACGTTAGAAGCACCGGCCAGATTAAAAATCGCCTCAAGATAATCTTCCAGAGAGGCGCTTAAATTGTTGTCTTTTATCGCAGTCATAACTTGCTTTTGTTGTTACAAACCATTAGTATAGTTAGTTATACCTAACTTTGTCAAGCGATTCTCAAGTAAGTTGTGAAAAAGTTTGCTTTACAACATTTTTCTCATTAGAATACTACTGCTGCGGGGCGTGGCGCAGTTTGGCTAGCGCGCGTGACTGGGGGTCACGAGGTCGCAGGTTCAAGTCCTGTCGCCCCGATTCTTTGCCTACGACAAGAAAGAGCCCTACTCAAACTCTGACCGATGGTCGGTTCAAGTAAACTGTTCTACAAAGGAGATGGTATGTTACAACAATATCTACACAGAACTACGCTGACAAACTGGATTACTGCTGTGTCCG
>QNBZ01000122.1 GCA_003644295.1 Planctomycetota bacterium | reverse complement strand
CCTTGAATTTTCTGTTCTGCTGCTGCTCGGCTATCGCACCAAGAGAATCCGTAATGCTCATACCAGCACGGACCATAACCGCAATCTGATTTGTAAAACTAAGAATGTCTTTCCTGCTCGGACCAAACTCTATTCGGAAATCGCGAATAGAGTTTAGTTCTCTTTTTCTATCCGATGTCTCTGCAATGGCCGCTGCGCCTTCGTAATTTTGTGTCTCTATGTGCTGTGTTTCAAACATATATTTTTATACCTTTGTTATCTGCCGCTTATTACCCCGGCTCGGCTGCGTTCAGGCGGCTGGGCGACTTCACGCCGTTGTACTATTTCGTCCGAACGCCGTTTATGGGTAAGCAATTTGCTCATCTTGTCCGGATTGCTTGAACGCATAATCGCATCTTCTCTGCCTATGAAGCCCTCGAAATACCTCTCGGCGATGCTGTTGTCCATATTATGCATACCAATCCTGCGGGAGGTCTCGATAATATTTGGTATTTCGTATATTCTGTTCTCACGAATACAATTCTTCACAGCGGACGTTGACAGCAACACCTCTGTACACGGCACCATTCCCTGTTCATCTATGCGTCTGAACAATGTCTGCGAGATAACCGCCTGTATCGTGTTGGCCAGCATTGTGCGAATCTGATTTTGCTGATTTGCCGGGTATATATCTATAATACGCTCAATAGTCTGCGGAGCGTTGATTGTGTGCAGTGTACTAAAGACAAGGTGTCCTGTTTCAGCAGCGGTGATGGTTGCGCTTGTGGTTTCCAAATCCCGCATTTCACCTACCATAATTATATCGGGGTCCTGACGCAACACGTGTCGAAGGCCCGATGCGAACTCCAGACAATCAAAACCAATTTCACGCTGCTCTATCATACTCATTTTATTATTCAAAACGTATTCCACGGGGTCCTCCAGCGTAACTATACGTTTTTTATATTTTGTGTTTATCAATTCTATCATTGCAGCCAGCGTCGTGCTTTTACCTGAACCGGTATGGCCCGTTACCAGCACCAAGCCCCTCGGTAAATCAGTGAGTGCATTGACCATCTCCGGCAGGTGCAGTTGGTCTATCGAGGGTATCCGGTTCGGAATCACTCTAAATGAGAGCGCAATCGTATCCCGCTGATAATGAGCGTTAACACGGAACCGATGACCGTCGTCGAGTGCCGTCGAAAAATCAAGGTCTCTTTTTTCCTTAAATTCCTTAAACCTGTCAGCACCTACCATATCGACAACCATTTCCTTTGCCTGCTCATCGCTGACGGCGGGAAATTCCATATTGAGCAATTCTGTGTTTCTTCGGATTATCGGTGGCATCCCAACGTTGATGTGTACATCGCTTGCGCCATTCTCTATCGCCTTTGCCAATACAATTTTCACATCTGTCATATCACAACTCCATCAAAGAATTTTTTGTTTTCAACCTACTTGATATTTTCGACGAAAACTTCCTCCTCAGTTCGGCCATACACCTCGGTTACGCGCAGAACTTCTTCTATTGTCGTCAGGCCCTGCTTTACTTTTTTAATTCCGTCATCGAACAAACAGGGCCGGCCGCTTTCGTAAAATGTGCGTCGCATATTGCTGACCGATGGGTCCTTGTTAATCATATCGCGGAACGTCTCATCAATAACCAGCAGTTCGTAAATACCTACTCTGCCCATATAACCTGAGCCTCTGCAGTAATCACAACCTGCGCCGTGAAAAAGCTGCTCCGGCTTGACTCCTGCCTTCCGCACATATTTGCGCATATTCTCCGGTACGTGGTATACCTCTTTACACTTCGGGCATATCTTTCTGACCAGCCGCTGAGCCAGTACAGCGTTCAGTGACGCCGCTATCAAGTACGCATCAACGCCGATATTGACCAGCCGGGTAATACTACTTGCCGCATCATTCGTGTGCAGAGTCGAAAGCACCAAATGCCCCGTCAAGGCCGCCTGTACTGCTATCCGAGCCGTCTCGTTATCTCTGATTTCGCCAATCATTATGATGTCAGGGTCCTGCCGCAGCAAACTCCTCAACGCCGAGGCAAAGTCAAGCCCTACCTTCTCGTTCGTTTGAACCTGATTGCAAAAATCAAGTTCATACTCCACAGGGTCTTCAACTGTCGAAATATTCAATTTGTCCCCGTCCATCTGGCGAAGAGCAGAGTATAAAGTTGTGCTTTTGCCGGAACCGGTAGGGCCTGTAACAAGCAAAATGCCATGAGGCAATGCTATTTGTTCGTCGAAAGCGGCCATTACATCCGGCTCCATACCCAACTGTTCAGGCCCGCGCATAATCGAGTTACTGTCCAGAACGCGGATGACCACTTTCTCGCCGTTATTTATCGGCAGTGTGGAAACACGTAAATCAATTCTTCTGCCGCCAACGGTAACAGCAATTTTCCCGTCCTGCGGAAGTCGTCTCTCCGAAATATCAAGGTTAGACATAATTTTAATGCGCGAAACAATCGCAGGATGCATATTTAACGGTGGCTGCATTATCTCAAAAAGCGCACCGTCTATACGATACCTTATTTTCGTGAAATTATCTTTCGGCTCAATGTGAATGTCGCTGGCACCCTCATGGACAGCATTGCTAATCAGGAAATTGACGAATTTAATAACAGGCGACTGGCTTGCCATTTCTTCGAGGTCTTCAGAGATTTCTGTCTCCTTGCCATTAACAACTTCCACCTCGGTCATATCGCTGATGATGTCGTCAAAGCTGTAATCAGTTTTTTCATCATTCAGCGAATCGCAAACCGCCTTAATGTCTTCTGCGCTGCAGACTACCACCCGCAGTTCCATCTGCGTATATCTTTTAGCATCCTCTATTGCAAAAATGTTTTCCGGCTCAGAAGTTGCAACAACCAGGGTATTTTCTTCTATTGCTATCGGGCAAATTAAATTGCTTTTTATAAAATCAATGTCGAGTTTCCCAAAAGCGACTTTGTCAACCTCGTCCGGCTCTATGTGTCTGAACTCCAGAGCATACAGCTCGGCCTTGGCCATTAAAATATCATCAGCGCCAACAAACCCATCGGCCAGCAGGATATGCTCGATATCGCCTCCATCGTGAACACGGCCCTGACGGAATTGTGTGTATTGCTCGAACGTAAGTTTGCCCATATTCAGCAGGACATCAGCAATATCATACGCATGCGAGTGGTCTATAAACGGCATAGCGGATGTTTGAGAATCCGGTCCGCCCATCTCCGGAGAATAAAGGTCGCTCAATCCGGGTATCGGCTGATTATCAGGGCAGTACCGTTCCGTTGTTCCATCGTCGCCGACAGCGGTTTTCGGTTCCGATGAAGCTCTGGACTTTTTCCACTTTTTCTCAAATGTAAATGGCAGTTTCATTCTGATAACTTCAATACTGTTTCAAAGTCCTCCGCCTTCAGCTTAACAAAATTATTGCCTATTTGGCTTACCCTGAAACCATTTATCGAATCTCCCTCGTAGAGGATTTTGTCGTCAATCATACAGCATGCCCCTGCCTGTCCCGACTGCATAATACTCAAAAGCTGCATGCTCTCGGCTCGATTCCTCAACTGCCGCTGCCTTTGCACTTCAGGAGCGATGCTGGATTTGCCGGTTCCGTAGTTCCCTCTTGAATCAGCCAGAAATATCTCCCTCTTGAACGGATTTTTCACCAGCTCATCAACCTGTACTTGGTGAACATCGCTGAACTGATAAAACTTCTCAACTATATCGTCCATACGGTTAGACATCTCCGAGCTGACGCCGGTAAGTTTCTGCAACGCTATCCCAACCTGTTTTTCTTCATCACTTACGGTTGTTCCTGCTGCTGTGTGAGGAACGCTTTTGTTTATCATAAAGCAAAGACACAACAGGCCGAACCCAAATAAAACGGCAAGCATTATCGTGCTTCTGCGAACCTGTCTTCGGTGAGCCGCTGTGGTAAGATAGTCCCGCTCCTGCCGTGCATCCGGCGAATCCGATTGCACATCAGGGTTATCGGATGGCTTTTGCTTCGTTTGCCCCTGTCGCCGCTTGAGCCATTCACTATCAAGGTTTTGCAGAAAAGATAACATTTTCATAGACCATCAAAAGTTAAAAAGTTCACGGCTTATCAACTCTGAAAAAATATACTCACTACGAAGTCAGCCACTATCCGGCCCTGCTGTTTCTTTTGCTTGTTCAACTCGAGCTCACGGATTTTCATTATCCGCGGCAGTCTCTCCAGCTCCAGAAGGAACGAGTAAAACGACTTAAAATTTCCCACCAATTCCATCCTCAACGGCTGCTCTATGTAGCCGCTGTTGTCTTTCTTCTTTAGCGCTCGAATTGTTTTGGGCGTCAGGCCCTGCTTTTGCGCAATTACGGTAACCTGCTCCAGAACCTTGTGAACCTCGCTTGTGGATGGCAGTTTGCTTTCAAAAAAATCTATCGCATCCTGCAATTGCTCAAGCTGCTTATTTAGGCCCTCTGCTGCCGCAGTTGCCTTTTCAAACTCGGCTAATTTGGCCGATTTCTTCTCGAGCCGAGTACGCTGCTCGGCACAACTACTGTTAGCCGGCTTAATCATATAACGCCAGGCAAGATAAGTCAGTCCTAACAGCAAAACGAAAAATACAGTTTTTCTTAAACCACTTGTCATAATTCTCGTCCTGTGTCTTGTTTAACACACAACGCCTTCACATTTTGTATATCCTCATCGGTAAGACGGCCCCCTTTTATGAGCATTGCAGTCAACTCAAATTGCCTAAATGTTTCCGTAGTTTTGAACTTCGAATTTTGAATTTTGAATTCTTTTGACTCCACCAGCGTTACCCTGTCCAGCAATCTTGAGTTACCTAATCGCTCAATATAGGACGCAACCTCAAGGTCGCTCGGAGCGATACCTTTAATATCTATATGCGTTTCCAACAACTTCTCTGGCGAGGTCTTCGGCTGCGCTGCCGCAGCTTTTTTTGCCTGCTGCACCTCGTACTTACTCTTACTGCCCGCTGCAACATTCCTGCGCGCCCTGGTCAGCTTCGGCTTTTTTTGAATAAGCTTCAGCCGTAAAAGCGACACCCCTGTCGGCAGGTTGTTCGTCAAAGACGCCAAGATAATACTTTTCGGGACCGGCTCAAGCAACTCTGCCGTAGTAAGAGCCGTCTT
>QNBZ01000121.1 GCA_003644295.1 Planctomycetota bacterium | reverse complement strand
TGGCATTTCGCGATTTGCCTGCCCCACCGGCCAGATAGCTGTGGTCGGAATTTTCAACCAGGAAGACGGTTCACTGCCGCACACAGAAGGTTACGAGATTTGGGTTACCAATTATGACGGCAATGGCCTGGTACTGACCGACCGTGGCTACCCGAGGGCCAATACGCCCGGCGACATCAACGGTGACTTCAAAGTTGACTTTAAGGACTTTGCTGAACTTGCAGCGAACTGGCTTGCCTGTGCTCCGGGGCTTTGCGATTGCGACTGATTTTCAGGAGTATTCTGTGAAACGCGCTTACACCCTGATTGAGTTACTTGTAGTTATCGCTGTTATTGCGTTGCTGATGGCGATACTGATGCCGGTGATGTCCCGTGCGCGCGAACAGGCCAAAATCGTTGTTGTCAACAGTGAACTTTACAATATCGGCTTGGCTCTTGAGGCATATTTTATGGACAATGAGGACAAATACCCTCCTACGCGAGCCGACTGTATGAAAAGGGAGCACTTTAATCAGTTGCCTAAAGAGCTGGTGGAACAGGGTTATCTTCCGCCACCGCCGCCGACAGGAACCTGGATGGCCTCGAAAGTCGAAGACAAATTCAACAAAGGTTATACTTACAAATACTGTTCAGTCGGTGAGATAATTCTCGACAGAAACAAAATTCACCCTGTTATAAAAGCGACCCTTTGGATTCCGGACGGCTTCCCTGACGAGGAACGTGAAGATGGAAAACTATACGATGACCCTGCAAGCTCGCCGGTAACTTGGGTCCTTTATAGTCACGGCCCACGCTTTGACTATAACGAGATGGGCAATTTGCACTATCCTGTGCCAACAGAAACATGGTATAATCCGAAAACACGCAAAGGCATAATAACACGTATGCGATTGAAAAACGGTCGGCATATCGGCTCGTTTGAGCGTCAATGATAAATGAAAAGTTCAAACCTTCTATATTTACTGGCGTTGCTTCTGTTGAGCTGTTTTATTACCGGCTGCGAAAACAGAGACAGCGAACAAACGCAGCCGGTAATCGCTGTTACCAATTCGTATTTACAATCTGTGGTTAAAGACCTCTGCACGGAGCAAACGGATATTCTTTGTTTAGCGCCGCCGGGGATGTGTCCGGGACACTTTGACATTTCGCCGGCTCAGGTAAAGCAGCTCTGTAAATGCAGGATTTTATTTCTTTTTGATTTTCAGAATCGGCTCGAAAACTCTCTGATGCGCATTAAAGAAAGGGGACTGAAAACCGCCTCTGTGAATGCCCCGCATGGGTTTTGTCTGCCGAAAACGTATCTTGAAGTGTGTAAAGATGTTTGTAATATACTTTCAGCGGAATATCCCGACAAAGAAGCTCAATTACAACGGCGACTGAAATTGATAGAGGAGCGGCTGAAAAATATCAGCGATGAGGTCTCTATGAAGATAAAGCAAGCAGGGGTCGAATCAGATGGAGTTTTGTCGTCAGAACATCAGGCCGAATTCGCCAGGTGGCTCGGGTTAGATGTTGTCGCAACATTCGTTGGCAGTGATACCGAGACGGTTTCCAATATCAGTCGATGCCTCGAAAAAGCCAGGGAGAACGAAGTAAGATTCGTCATAGCCAACAAGCAGGAAGGCACAGGCATTGCCGACGCTCTGGCTGAACGGCTGGGAGCTGAGACGGTGGTCTTCAGTAATTTTCCTGAAGTTAATAACGGCCCGGACAGTTTTGACCAGCTTTTGCTAAAGAATGTTCGGACATTGCTTGAGGCGGCTGAACGGTGAAGGGCAGTTGCTTAAATCTTTCAGGGACGCAGGTAAAGCGCTCCGGGCGTACTATTCTTGATATTGATAATCTGCGGATTAGCTCCGGCGAGTTCATAGGTATAATTGGTGCCAATGGGGCGGGCAAAACCACACTTTTGAAACTTTGTTGCGGCCTGATAAAACCCAGTCGCGGGACAATAGAATTCGACAATACGGATTTAGCGGCTATGAGCATCTGGAGCAAAAGCAATCTACGAAAACGCATCGGCTATATCCCGCAAGCCACAGAGTACAATTCTGAACTGCCGTTCACCTTGCGGGAAGTGGTGGCTATGGGCAGGACAAGCGTAAAGCCATTGCTTTCTCGGCTGAACAGAGACGATTACGAACATATCGACTATTGGATAGACAAGCTTGGGCTGACGAGTCGGCGTAATCAGACGTTCAGAACGCTTTCCGGCGGCGAACAGCAAAAAGCCCTTTTAGCCAGGGCGATGTCGCAGACCCCTGCGGTCTTAATGCTGGATGAGCCGTGTTCGAATCTTGATTTCAACTGGAAATATCAGATTACGGATATTATAGATGAATTGTATCAGTCCGCCACTGGCGGGCATATTACCGTTCTAATGGTTTCTCACGAAACCGGCCTGCTGCCGGCGAACTGCAACAGGATTATTCTTTTGCGCGAAGGACGGATACTCGCCGACGATGTTCCGGAGAAGGTTCTCAAATCGGACGCCATTGAGGAGGCCTACCAGTGTCGAATTGAGACGGTTGAAATCGACGGCCGAAAATACACTATAAGTAAAAGGTATTCTAACTCCTGAATTCTGTATTCTATATTCTATCTTTTATGGATTCTTTTTTCTATTTAGTAATTTTTGCCGGCGCTGTCGCCGGTGCAAGTACCGGCCTGCTGGGCGTCTATATTGTCGGTATGCGGATGCCATTTATAGGCACCTGCATTTCGCACGCTGCGATGGCAGGGACAATTTTCGCTGTTGTTGCCCATCTTAACCCGTCCGCAGGCGCCATAGCAGCTTCGGTGATAACATCAATTTCTCTGGCGGCGATTCGGCCTGAGAAATCCCGGCTGGATACGAATGTAGGCCTGGCGATACTTTTTTCGCTTATGCTCGGACTTACTTTTCTGGGAATGGGATTAGTCCGGGGCAGCCGTTCCGAAGTACTCAGTTTGCTCTGGGGCAGTATCCTGTTCGTACAGACCAAAACCGCTGTTACTATAACAATTATGACGCTGATTCTGGTGGTCTTCACTATCGTTTTCAACAAGGAAATGAAAGTGCTGTTATTCAGTCGCTCAATCGCCGCTGCGACCGGCGTGCATGAGAGTTTTGTTTATTGTCTGTTCCTGGCGTTGTGCGGAGTAATTCTGGCGGTCAATCTGAAGCTGATAGGCGGATTGATGATTTTCAGTTTAATCACAAATCCAGCGGCGGCGGCTTATCAAATATGCAGGGGACACAAATCGGCTGTCTTTACCGCAACGTTGTTCGGAATGTTGAGCGCTGTAATTGGCTTTATGGTTTCATACTATTTGGATTTACCGAGCGGCGCTTGTATTGTTGTTGTCAGTACGATGTTCTTCGGTGCTTGCGCCCTGTATAGGACTGCTCGCAAAAGAGCGGATTGACTTAAAATCACTTGCGGTCAGGCAGGCCAACTCTTAAAATCTGCTTTCGCTCATCATAAAGTAAAGGAAAACTATGCTGGCCGGACTGCACAGCGTTACTCTTGAAGGTATTGAAGGTATAATCTGCGAGGTTGAGGTTGACATTAGCCGGAGCGGATTTGAAAAGTCCGTTATTGTTGGTCTGCCAGATACCGCCGTAAAGGAAAGTACCGAAAGAGTAAAAAGTGCTATAGTCAACTGCGGCTACAAATATCCCAAAACCCAGTCGCTGATAAACCTGGCCCCTGCAAATGTAAAGAAAGTGGGTCCAGCTTTCGATTTGCCTATCGCACTGGGTATGCTTATCGCACAGGGCGTCTTGGTCAGTTCAGTCATTAAGGATTTTATTATTGTCGGCGAGCTTGCCCTTGACGGCAGAGTCAGGCCGGTCAACGGCGCACTGAGTATGGCGATGACCGCTGTTGCAAACGGCTTCAGCCGAATGCTCGTTCCGCTGGAAAATGCCAGAGAGGCCGCCGTAGTTGCCGGTGTTGAGGTATATGGCGTTGGTTCGCTGTCGCAGGCGGCCGAGTTTCTTTGTGGGCAGTTAGCTCTCGAAACAACCACAGTCAACATCGATAAACTTTTTAACACAGCGGCAAACTATGATGTTGATTTTGCTGATGTCAAGGGCCAGGAAAGCGTAAAGCGGGCGCTGACAGTTGCCGCTGCAGGCGGACACAACATTATGATGATAGGCCCGCCCGGAGCCGGAAAAACGATGCTTGCCCAGAGATTGGCGACCATTCTGCCGGCCTTGACGCTGAAAGAATCGCTCGAAACGACTCGTATCTATTCATCGGTTGGCTTGCTGGACAGGCATAAGGCATTATTGGCTACACGACCGGTACGGATGCCGCACCATACGGCCAGCGGCCCAGCGTTGATTGGCGGAGGCAGCAATCCGCATCCGGGCGAACTATCGCTGGCGCATTTCGGGATATTGTTTCTTGATGAGTTCGCTGAATTTCCACGGCACGTTTTGGAGATGATTCGACAGCCGTTGGAGGACGGCTTCGTTACCATTTCACGAGCCAGGAACACTATCAGATTTCCAGCCCGGTTTATGCTCGTTGCAGCGATGAATCCTTGTCCGTGTGGCTATTTCGGCAGCGATGCGAGAAGGTGCAGGTGTACGCCGAATCAAATCGAACGGTACTTATCGAAGATATCCGGCCCGTTAGTCGATAGAATTGACATTCACATTGACGTTCCAGCGATAAGTTTCAGAAAGCTGCGCTCAAAGTCGAGCCGGTCGGACTCTGAAACTATAAGGGCTGGCGTTGTATCAGCCAGAAGGATTCAGGCGGCTCGGTTTAGCGATGGCAAAATAATGACAAATGCCGGAATGAGCCATAAGCAGGTTGAAAAACACTGTCAGCTTGACTCGGCTTCTGAAATGATGCTCAAGCAGGCGATGACCGAATTTGGCTTAAGCGCCCGCGCCCACGATAAAATTT
Source organism: Planctomycetota bacterium (assembly GCA_003644295.1). Taxonomy (GTDB): domain Bacteria; phylum Planctomycetota; class Phycisphaerae; order Sedimentisphaerales; family Anaerobacaceae; genus B140-G9. Next base: position 271 of record QNBZ01000121.1, on the reverse strand, counting down.
GTAAGGTAGCCAGGACGATTGCCGATTTGGCTGATGTCGAGAACATCCAGCCGGAACACATCGCCGAGGCCATAAGTTATCGTAAATTGGACAGAAAACTATGATACACTGAAACAGTTGTTTTTATAGCTCGCTCCTGCTGGATGAACAGGACACCCGGCTGCTTTTCCGGAACCAAAATGCTCTTGATTATAAAACCGATTTCTGTCAAAATCTTCGTAGATTGAAGATTTGTTATTTTTCTTGATAAGGGCGGCTGGTCAATAAAATA
>QNBZ01000120.1 GCA_003644295.1 Planctomycetota bacterium | reverse complement strand
CATCGTCAAAGCGCAGCTCTGATTGCCCGCTATGCGCCGCTGGCCGCCGCCAAATTAGTACAGCTTACCGGCTCGGAGAAGGAGGAAACCGCCCGCAAGGCCTGTTTAGACATTATCTCACTGCCGACGCTGGCCGCTAAAAAAACAAGCCAATCGAATCCCGATAAAATCGGGAAGCATCGAGAACAGATGCCAGAGCAGACCGCCAGCAGACTGTTAGCAGCGTTAGCGGAAATAGAGAAAAATGATATGGAATAGGGTTTAAGAAAGTAAAAGGTTAAAAGGCAAAAGTAAAAAATTTTCCCTTTTCCTTTTTTCCTTTTTTGATATATGATTTTTGCACTGTAGTTTCGATTTTTACATTTTGATTTTTGAATTTTTTACAGGAGCAGTTATGAAAATCGCAATCGCTTCAGACCACGCCGGCTTTAAGTACAAAGAAATCATTAAAACAAACCTCATAGAACAGGGCTATGAAGTTGAAGACTTCGGCACAAACTCGGACGAGTCCTGTGATTATCCGGATTTCATTCGTCCGGCAGCTGAGGCCGTGGCAGCCGGCAAGTTCGAGCGCGGCATAGTGCTCGGCGGCAGCGGAAACGGCGAAGCAATGGTCGCTAACAAAGTGAAAGGAATCCGGTGTGCGCTGTGCTGGGATTTGCGCTCGGCGAGATTGTCCAGAGAACACAACGACGCAAATATGCTCTCGCTCGGCGAGCGGATGCTCTCAATACACGAAGCGCTGGAGATTGTCGAACTCTGGCTGAATACTCCGTTCGCCGGCGGCAGACACCAGCACAGAATCGATAATATAGAGAAATAAGGCACAAAGGGACAAAGCAAAAACGAAATACGCTTCACGAGATACAAATTATGGGGGGGCGATTATGGCAAATTCAAATGTGGATTCCTGCCCCTGCTCGTGGGCAGGGGCGACAACCTTGCGCAGGAATGACAAAGTGAACATCGCAAAGGCAGCCGAGGTGTATTTGGCTCTTCGGCGGAGCAGGCCGAGAACAAAACGCAACCTGAAAAATTACGTTAAGGTCTTTCTCGGAATAGATGTTCCAGACAAAAAAATCTGTCCTGACCACAACAGCCCAATGGACTACCTCTGGCACAGCTTCGCCTCTGACTTTGCAGCCGAAGCAGAAGCCAACGCCGATGCGATAGTCTGGGCTAATCGCGGTGGCGGTAAAACCGAATTGGCCGCTGTCGCTACGCTTGTCGACTGCGTTTTTAAGCCAAACTGCCAGGTAAGAATCCTCGCCGGCAGCGGTGAACAGGCAGGCAGAATGTACGAATACCTGACCGGCTTTCTACGCAACGGCTTCGAGCAGTTTCTCGCCGGCGCCATCCGAAAAGATAAATGCAGCTTTCTCAACGGCTCATCAGTCGAGGTGCTGACCCAATCGCCGATGAGCGTTCGCGGCCGACACATCCAGAAACTTCGCTGCGATGAGGTCGAGCTTTTCGATGAAGATGTTTTTAACGCAGCCAAGTTCACAACGCAGAGCAAAAACGGCATCGGCGCTGCGATGGAAGTTATCAGCACAATGCATCGGCCCTACGGGCTTATGCAGAAAATATGCTCATCGGCGGAACGCTCGGCAACGCCGATTTTTAAGTGGTGTCTGTGGGAAGTAATAGAGAAATGCACCGACAGAAACTGTTCGCAGTGTCCGTTATGGTCTGACTGCCGTGGCAGAGCTAAACGGGCAGCCGGCTATCTGAAAATTGACGACTGCATAACGCAGATGAGCCGAGCCAGCAGAGCCGGCTGGGAGACGGAGATGCTCTGCAAAAGACCTTCGCTGGAGAACGCTGTCTTTGCCGAGTTCGAGCCGACGGTACACGTTCAGCCGGTCGATTACGACCCGAATCTGCCTTTGTATCGCTCGCTGGATTTCGGATTCGTTAATCCGTTTGTGTGTTTGTGGATTCAGGTCGATAATGACGGCGTTGTGCGGGTTATTGATGAGTACGTCCGCAACAGGGCGACCGTTGACGTTCACGCAGAGCAACTCAAGGCCCGCACGCCGAGCGGCGAAGAGCAGGTTGCTGCGACCTTTTGCGACCCAGCCGGCGCCGGCGTCAACGATGTTACCGGCACAAGCACAGTACGGGAATTACGCAGCTACGGCATAACGACGCGCTACCGCCGAAGCGGGATTCTTGAGGGCATTGAGTTAATTCGGAGGGCTATCCGCAGCGGCGACGGGCAGAGTCGGCTGATGATTTCGCCGAGATGCCAGCGTCTGATAGAAGCGATGCAATGCTATCATTATCCGGATGCCTCTTCTGTCGGCGAACTGCCGTTAAAGGACGGCGTATATGACCATCCGATAGACGCTTTGCGGTACTTTTTCGTAAATTACACCCGCAGCGCAAAAGCTACCAGCAGAAGATATTAGGCCAAAATACGTACAATTTTTGGAAAAAACCAGAACAAATCTTGACATATTGCCGATGATGTTATATAATACATATAACACTTATGTGTGAAGTATCAGTTCAAAAAGGAACTGGAAGGAGAATGATATGATGGAGGTAATGGCAAAAACTGATAAAGGGAAGACATTTGGAAGGTTGTTGAAGAAATTAAGGGTTGAGGAGGCCAACATTGGGCTGCGTGCCTTTTCCGATTTGATAAATATGAAACCGTCGAATTTAAGCAATATAGAGCGAGGTCGGATTCCGCCGCCGGCGAACAGAGAGGCGATAGACAATATCTGCAACGCTTTAGGCCTGGCTAAAACAGACCCACGACGGGACGAACTATTCGACTTGGCGGCAAGAGCAAAAAACCGTATCCCTGCCGATGTAGCCGATGCTGTGAAAGAACAGCCAGGCATTCCAGTGCTTGTACGGACCGTAGCCAACAAGCAGTTGAGTGAAAGAAAGATCAGAGAGTTAGCGGAATACATCAAGAAATTCTATTAAAGGACTGATAGATGGAGCCATCACACGCAAGGAGGTACACAAACGCTGAAATTGAAGTTATTGCTGCTCAAATCCTTAGCAAGGCATATCCCACCGGCATAAATATACCAATTGAAATCGATTTGCTTGCGGAACGAAATGAGCTGGTAGATGATATAGTTCCGATAGAGTTGCTCGAGGATAAATTCGGTGTTGCTGCGGTGCTAATCAGCAAATCCAATGAACATTTTGACATTTTTGTCGATGAGGACCAGTTTAATTATAGACAGCCTCGAGCCAGCTACTCAATTGCCCACGAACTGGGTCATATTGTGCTTCATTCCGGAGTCTGTGAGGGCTGCCGAACAATTGAGGATTCGATTGCCTTGAGAAATCGAATCACGGGAGTATACCACTCCATAGAAAGAAGTGCCAATTACTTTTCCGGCGCTATACTTATGCCCCGAAGAGCTTTTCCTGAAGATACAGCTAAGATCTACGAAGCATTGGTAAGAGAGTACAGTTATGACAACAATATCATTCCAGACAAATTGTGTTCGACTTTGGCTCAAAGGTATGGTGTTTATATTCCACCTGTGAAAATACGCCTCAGAGAACTAAACTTACAGCGAAAAATAGAAACAGCTTTGCGTTTAAGTTCACCTTACCTTGACCCATAAAATATACTTCTCCTTGCTGTTGAAGGACGGCGTATATGACCATCCGATAGACGCTTTGCGGTACTTTTTCGTAAATTACACCCGCAGCGCAAAAGCTACCAGCAGACGGTATTGAACGGCGAGCAGCGAAATCTGCGCATAAAAAAACAGAGCTGAGATGCGGAGGGAGAGGAAAAAGCGAGATAATCTCAGCCCTGTTAAACACTAACTATTACAACAAACCATCCTGTAAGTTTCTACCCACTCAACCGAACAAAAGTTCGTCTGCCGGCAAAAAAAATATAAAAAAATACCCCAGCAAAACGATACACTGAGGAATATGCGACTAAAACCACAACAACCCTTAGCTCATAACATTGATTTTACTAACATATCCGCACATAATCAAGTATAATCTATCGATAATAACAAAAATTTTTGAGGTTAAACTATGCTTACAGACAACATTCTCGAACTGATTGGTAATACGCCGTTGCTGCAACTAAAGGGCGAGCGGATTTTTGCCAAGGCCGAGTTTCTCAACCCCGGCGGCAGTATCAAAGACCGTGTAGCCCTGGCGATGCTGGAGGCCGCCGAGCGCGACGGCAAACTGAAAGCTGATACAATCATTACAGAACCTACAAGCGGTAATACCGGCATCGGGCTGGCCCTGGTAGGTCGGCTGATGGGCTATAAAGTCAGAATCGTAATGCCGGAAGGTATGAGCGTAGAGCGAAAGAAGCTAATCAAAGCGCTCGGGGCAGAGCTTGTACTTATCCCCGACGAAGAAGGACTGGGCGGCGCTGTAAAAAGGGTCGAGAAAATGGCTGCTGAAGATAAACGGATTTACGTGCCGCAGCAGTTCGAGAACCCTGAAAACCCGCGCGTCCATTATGAGGAAACAGCACGGGAGCTGTGGCATCAGATGGGCGGCAATATAAGCTGCTTCGTGGCTGGCGTCGGCAGCGGCGGAACTTTGCAGGGCGTCGGCAAATTCCTAAAAGAGCATAAAGCCAATGCAAAAATCGTGGCGGTCGAGCCGAAGGACAGCTCGGCTCTGCTCGGCCACGAGCCGGGCCTGCACCAGATTCAGGGTATAGGCGACGGCTTTATCCCGGATGTGCTTGATGTCTCGATGGTCGATGATGTTGTAGAGGTTACCGACGACGATGCGATAGAAACCACCCGGCAGTTAAGCAGAGATTGCGGACTGCTGGTCGGCATCAGCTCCGGCGCAAACGTCTGGGCTGCCCGGCAGCTTACGAAAACCATCGACGGCAATATCACAACCGTCCTGCCGGACAGGGCGGAGCGGTACTTCAGTACAGCGCTGCTGTGATTGACCAATACGAGAAGAACTTTAACCAGCGGCTTATGCCGCTCGGCTCTGTTGGGAGATTTAAGCATGGCTGACAAACTCATAACAATCGCCCGTTTTAATGAGCCGTTACAAGCGGAAATGGCGAAGATAAAGCTTGATGTTGAGGGCATAAACTGCTTCCTGGCCGGCGAAAATTTCGTAGGCACATACTGGCTTCTGGCAAACGCTGAAGGCGGAGTGAAACTTCAGGTAAAAGAAACCGACGCCGAGAAAGCCCTG
>QNBZ01000119.1 GCA_003644295.1 Planctomycetota bacterium | reverse complement strand
GTTATTAAAGTTAAAATCCTGCGCTCACAGAATATCCGCAATCAGCCGAAAAGTCAAGAATAGGATTGAAATACAAAAGTGAAAATTAGACCCGCAATTTATTTCAGTGGCTTTTATCTTATAGTTTTTCGTTTGTCCCGCCGTAGATAAACCGCATCCTGCCGATGTTAGGAATGATTGAAAAGCGGAATCCGCTAAACGGCTTGAAACCACTGGGCCAATAAACGAATAGCGCCTTGCCTACAAGGTAATCACGCGGAACAATACCTTTGCGATAAGTAATGCCGTTATTGCCTTTGCCCGCCTCGCTCCACAATCTGCCGTCGGCGCTGTTAGGGCTGTTGTCACCCAATACGAAAAACTCGTCTTCTCCAAGTGTAAGCGGATTGCCCTCTCCAGCTCTGCAGGAGACGACGCCGTTTGAAAACTCGTTGGAGAGATAATGAATATCCCTGAAAATAGCCACGTGTGAGAGTGTTAATTTGCCGGAGCCGAAAATTTTCACCTGCGGCTCAATGTTTGTTTTTCTGGCCCCTGCGTCTTCAGGCAGGCGCCCCAAATCGTAAGTTAATTTTTCATCGCCGAATTGAAAAATCAATCGATGGTCAACGTTGGCAAATTTAACCAGAACCGGCCTGTTCGCAATCTTCGTTCCGATTGTTTTGCGAACTAATTCCACATACTCTTTGCCTTGCGAAGCTCTTGCGATGACCATATCGCCCGCTGAATCGACCCACGCCTTGTAACTGCTTTGGTATTTGCTCAGGGCTATGCCGACAACACCACGCGGGTTGGATGAGTCGGCGTAAAAACGCACCATCAGGTCGCTGCAATACGGCATAGACGTCCGTTTTCTGACATCGTTGTAGGCATAAGTAGCTCTGAAATCATTGCCGACCGAAGTGTCATAAAACAACGAATTGACACGGTCGGCGGGACTGTCCAGCCGGAATTTAGTCGGACTGTCTGCGAGTTTCCATTTGGAATCAGCAATGTTTTTGAACGGCTGGCGCCAGGTATGTCCGTTAAAAACCGGCTCTCTTGGCTCGACCGGCTGGTAATCGTTATTGTACACGGGCATCCATAGCTCGTTTTGAACTTTATGTGGCTTTCGGCTGATTTGTCCATTAATGTAGATGTCGCCATCTATTATTTCCACGGTCTCTCCGGGCCGGCCGATAAGTCGTTTGATGTAATTTATTGTTGGCTCAAGTGGATTTTTGAACACTATTACATCCCATTGTTTCGGCTCGAAGAACTGATAGATGCACTTGAGAACAAGTATCCTATCGCCGTTTGCCACCGGCATCGCATTTCCGGTCGGCGGGCAATAGCCGCAATTTGGACAGCGAGACCGAGGCACTCTAACGCTGCCGTGGGCAATTGTATCCTTTGGCAATCCATATCTTTCCGGAATAAAACCGTGGTTATATTCATATCCACATTGAGGACAGCGAATACGGAAATGAGCGCCCATAAGCGTATCAGCCATACTGCCGGTAGGAATGCGAAACGCTTCCATTACAAATGCCCTGAAGACGAAAGCTAATATAAAAGCGGTTATCAGCCACTCGAATGTGTTTGCAACTTCAGCCGCCCTGTTTTTTCGAGCAGCTTTTTTTGGGTCCTTTTTTGTGGGCTTGTTTGAAAACATAAATTTGGGCCTTACAGCTTAAGAATATCGTTCAACTACGGTACCGCAAACAGATTTCAGAGAGATTCATAAAAGAGCTAATTATGCCGATGAACCCGCATTTGGTCAACACATTTGTGTCTCGGAATTATTTTGTGGATAATCTCCGATACGGGCCACATACCATCCCCACATAACATCTTTCAAACAAAAGGGTTATGTTTATCGCCGCAGGCAGGATTACGGAGTGCTGTTTTTCGTACTTGCAGATAAATTTGTGTGTTTATCCGTCGTCTTGATATGCAAAGCGAACGGTTTTGGCCGGTTCTGATTTCTTTTGCCTGCTTTTTGGTCGAGGGAAATTTTTTTAGAAGTTGGTAAATTTTTACTTAAAATTACTTGCTGTGTAGAAGTCTTTATTGTATAGTAAGTTAAAGTTTATTCGCTGTATGGTAACTATCCCGACAAGTCGGGATTGAAAGTGGATGTCCTGAATGGTCTTTCTTGAGAGGTGTTCTATGTCAACGATTACAAAGAAAGAGCTTGTTGATAGGATTGCGGAGCAGACGCAGGCAAAAAGGATTCTGGTCAAGCTCATAATTCAGGGGTTTCTTGACGAGATAACGGCCGAACTGCACAAAGGTAATCGCCTGGAATTCCGCGACTTCGGGGTCTTCGAGCCGAGAACGAGAGCTGCGAGAATTGCGCAGAATCCCAAAACTCTTGAGCGTGTAGATGTCCCTGCGAAACGAACGGTCAAGTTTAAGATGGGCCGACAGATGAGAGACAATTTTTCTGTTGCCGCTGTAGAACCGGCCAAAACGAAATAATTGTTTTGAATAATAGTAAGCTGTCTCTTTGCGTAAAGCAGTTGGGCTGTGCATAAATCATCGGTGCCGGCACATTGTGAAGGGCGCAAAAGACAGTGTATTTGGGCAAAGTTGTTCAAAAGGAGCGTTTTATGTCAGATGGAAAAGTCAAGTGGTTTAACCCAAAGAAGGGTTATGGGTTCATTGCTACCGAGGATGGCCGTGATATTTTCGTCCACTACGCAAGTATCACAGGCGATGGATACAAAACTCTTGCTGAAGGTGACACGGTCAGCTTCGACATTGTCGAGGGCGAAAAAGGCCTAAGAGCCGAAAATGTATCTCACAAATCAGCTTCAAGAAGTCAGACAGCTTCAGAAACTGATGCGACATCGGAAAGTCAGGCGGTTCAGGAAAGCGAATAAAATTCTCAAACCTGCTCTTGGTAGGCACGGGTTTATTTATAGGCCCGAGGGGGCGCGGCTGCAAATAAGTTTTGTTTTTCTCCTTGCCCGCTCTAATATACAGCAAGCGGTAACAACAGCGGCAGTGCTGCGCTCTGTGCAGCCGGTCAATGCCGATAATCGTCCGAACTTTTTTACTTGCATATCGCAGCGTTTTCTGTTATGTAGATGACGTTCTGTTACAACCAATTTGATAATTGCTGATTATGATTGCTAACGAATATCAATCCGGGCTGGACTGTAATGTTCTTGTTTTGAACAAGCATTATATGGCTATTCGCATAGTAGGTGCCAGGCGGGCTTTTTCACTGCTGTTTCGTGAGCTTGCCGAGGTAGTTTCTTTTGAGCAGGGGGAGTACTCCAACTATGATTTCCAAAGCTGGTGCGAGGTGAGCGAATTACGGCGTAATTTCGAGCCGGCTGGACACGATTGGGTATCCACTGTAAGTTTTCATATTGCAGTGCCGCGGATTATTCGGCTGTTATTTTACGACCGTCTGCCGAGAAGCGAAGTAAAATTTAACCGGCGAAACATATTTGCCCGTGACAAGAATAGATGCCAGTATTGCGGCAAGCGGTACCGGACCAGTGAATTGTCGCTGGACCATATTATCCCAAGGAGTATGGGCGGAAAATCAGTTTGGGAAAATATCGTTTGTGCCTGTACAAAATGCAACGTGAAAAAAGGCGGCAGAACTCCTCATCAAGCAGGTATGACACTTATCAAAAAGCCAGTTAAGCCGAAACGCAATCCGGTCGTCCATATTCATCTCGGCAATCAGCGATACCAAAGCTGGAAACAGTTTCTTGATAACGCTTACTGGTCTGTCGAGCTGAAGTAACAGTGTCTTTGCGCAGGCAAGCTACCATTTTTGAGTGGCTGAGTATTGTACCGTCTGTGTTGAATCAGCTTTTATTATAACTTCAAATCTTGCGGTTCGGGCATCTTTCCTTTCGTATTTGTGAGTTGACCGGTCGATATTCCAGGAGCATCTGGGCGGGAATTTTTCATCAACAAATATGGTAACATCTTTGTCTTTTCTGTTGCGCAGTTCGATTTTATGTGTTTCGGCGCGCATTCGGCGTGATGGCTTGCTTTCAACAAGAGTGTATTCAGGAACAATGTCGAAAGCATTGCCTATGTAGAGCGAGAGCTTTTCTTTTTGTGGAGTGTGGTCGATGGCATCTTCGCCTGCGAATTCAAGATTGTCGTCAGCAGGGTCTTTCTTGAATACACGAACCGTGCCTTTCGGAAGGGCGATTCCGAGATGGTTCTGCCTGGTATTCTCGAACTCGATTTTAATTTGAACTTTGTCTTTTATTTTTGAGCGGTCGTAGATGTAGAGTTTTTTTACGGGAACATCGACGGCTGGGGGTATGAATTCTATCTGCTTGACCTGATTGTTGTTTATGGTGCTTTTACGCAAAAGTTTGTAGAGGTGATACTCCATAAATGGTTTTTCCTCGAATTGTTTTTTTCTGCCGGGAGCTTCACCGCCTAAAGCCATTACCTCATACATCGGATACGGTCTTTTTTTGATTCTTCTTACATCACCTGCGACCAGCTTTATCACGGCGTCTTTGTAGGTTGCACCTGATTTGTTGTCGATTGTAACCCAGCCGGTGAAGTCGAGATGTGTCTCGTCGGCGTTTAGAACCGCAGAGTAGTCAGCGTTCCAGCGGATTGCGGCGGTGGTATAAGTAACCCGGCAGAGCTGCGTGCCTTGCGCTTCCGACTGAGCGAGCCAAACGAGAGTCGGCTTTGTAACAAGGTCGTCCGGCATTTCCATCAGGTCGATTGCTTCGATGCTTTCATCGTTTATGATTTTTATTGTGTTCTGCGCATCCTTTATGGTCAGGTTATTTCCACTATGTGCCAGGAGCGTTCCTGTTATTGACGTTCCGGTGTCGGCGCCGCCGCCTCTCAGATTTACGGTGATGGTTTTATCAAGATACCTTTCAAGCAAACTGGTCTGGTTCACAAGGTCGTATTCGTAATTTTGTTCGAGGATTGATATGCCTGCCGGGGCCGACAGTGATTTGAAGTTGACCGTTGTAGGGTCGATGAACTGGGCTACATCGGTAAAGAGGATTTTGTTGATTCCTTTTTTGAATGTGATGTTTCGGTTTTGCCTGACGACTGCGAAGCCGTCGTTATAGACGGTGAGTCCGGTCTCGGCGATTTGCCGGTCAGCGGTTTGGGCGTTGAGGTTTGTCAGTATCGATAGACAGATTGCGGCCAGGATTGCAATTTGGGTTTTCATAGTTTTTGCTCCTTATATC
>QNBZ01000118.1 GCA_003644295.1 Planctomycetota bacterium | reverse complement strand
TTGACAGACAATCAATTATTGTGTCATGCCTGCGAAAGCAGGCATCCAGTACATATATAAACCTATGGATTCCCGCTTTCGCGGGAATGACAGGGCGCAAAAATTAACTCCAATTGGTATAACCGGCAGCTTACGCTGCTCGGCTCTGTTATTCTGACTACTGTATTCTATATTATGTCTTTTTTATACTGTTCGTAGGCCTTTTGTTCCTGGTCTTTATAAGCGCTTAATCTTTTCATCATCAGGTCGAAATTAACCTTATGTCCGTCAAACTCCGGGCCGTCCACGCAGACGAATTTCGGCTTGCCGTCAACCTCGACTCGGCAGCCGCCGCACATACCCGTGCCATCGACCATAATGGTATTGAGCGAGACCTGCGTAGGGACATTAAATTGCTTTGTAACCTCGCAGCAGAACTTCATCATTATAGCTGGGCCGATTACAAAGGCCTGCTGTGGTTTTTCGCTGCGTTGACAAACCTCTTTTAACGGTTCTGTTACCAGCGCCTTTCGGCAGTATGAGCCGTCGTCGGTTGTGATGAGCAGCTCATCGGAAATTGCGGCGAATTCATCTTCGAGGATAAGCAGTTCCTTATTTCTCGCTCCGAGGATGCTGACGATTTTATTTCCTGCTGCTTTGAGAGCTTTTGTGATAGGCAGTAAGGGTGCATTTCCGACCCCGCCTCCGACGCAGACAACGTTGCCGAAATTTTCGATATGGGTCGGCTTTCCTAACGGCCCGACAATGTTGGCGATTTCGTCTCCAATGCGCATATCAGCCAACTCGGCGGTGGTTTTGCCGACGCGCTGCCAGATTAGACGGATAACGCCCTTTTCGGAATCTGCATCGGCGATTGTCAAAGGGATTCGCTCGCTGTATTCGCTGTTTATACTGATAATGACGAATTGGCCCGGCTTTCTCGATTTGGCGATGAGCGGAGCTTCGATTTCAGCGGTGAAGACGTCCTGCGAGAGTTGTTTTTTAGATACGATTTTGTGCGACATTCTTTACTACCTTTCTGCTGGATTTCCTGAAAACGGTGATTATCGCACGCAAAAGCCGGTATGTCAAAAACTCTTTTGACAACACCGCAATGGTTGCAAATTTCAACAAAATGCGCCTATCAGCGCCGCCGGTGCCTGCCCCCCGGCAGGCAAAGGCGCCGGCGGCGCAATAATCGCTCTATTAGTTTCTCTATTAGTATTGTTATTAGTAGTACCGCATTTTTGCCGAAGTCGAATCGCAGATTTGCCGAAGTCACTGCTGCAATTTTGCCGAGGGTGTTCGGCAGATTTGCCGAAGTGAAGTCGTACTTCCGGACGCATTTTCGATAATCGCTTACCTTGTTCTTTGCAAAAGCGCTGTCGCTAATTGTCGCAGCGTATCAGCTTCGGGGCCGAACGGCTGCAAAGCCGTTATCGCCTCGTCAGCTAACTTCTTTGCCAATTGCTTTGATTTTTCCATCCCGATTACGGCTGGGTAAGTTGCCTTGCCAGCTTTGGCGTCTTTGCCGGCGGTCTTGCCCAACTGTTCGCTCGAAGCAGAAACGTCAAGAATGTCATCGGCTATCTGGAAGCCCAGCCCAATTTTCAGGCCGTACTCACACAAACTGTTGAATTGCGTATCGCCCGCACCGCCGCAGACAGCCCCCATCGCAGCGGCACAGCGGAACATCTTGGCTGTCTTGTTTATGTGGATATATTCCAGTTGATTTTCGATTTCCGATGGTTCGACTTCGCTCACCACAGGTTTTCGATTTCCGATTTCCTCGGCTTTAAGGTCGGCCATTTGTCCCGCAATCATACCGGCTGGCCCGGCTGCTTTTGCTAATTCAGTGATTAACTTTACCGCAACGGTCGGCTCGTCTATTTCTTCTGCCAAAACCTCAAAGGCCAGCGTCAGCAGGGCGTCGCCGGTAAGTATAGCAGTCGCCTCATCGAATTGTTTATGGCAGGCGGACCGGCCACGCCGCATATCATCATCGTCCATCGCCGGCAAATCATCGTGTACAAGCGAGTACGTATGCACAATTTCGAGTGCCGCCGCTGCGATTTCGGAGTTGTGGTTTGTTCGGCCTTCGACAACTTCACAGCACCACAGAACCAGCGCCGCCCGCACGCGTTTTCCCGGCGCTTCCAGCGTGTATCTCATCGCCTCTTTCAAATCGCCGTCAATCTGGCGAGAAGCCAGAAGCCGACGCAGCGTATTATTAACCAACTGTGCCTTCAGTTGCAACTGGATATCAAAACCCGTATTCGACATATCGTATCTTGCCTTTTATACTGGAATCTGTATTTTATATGATTCTGCGAGCTTTTACAGAAAATTATAAACCACGCACGATGAACAATGAACAACAAACCATTCTAATTCTCGGCGTTACCGCATCGGGCAAGGGACGACTGGCCTTCGAGTTGGCAAAGACAATCGGCGCTGAAATAATCAGCATCGACTCGATGAAGGTATATCGGCGGATGGACATCGGCACCGCCAAGCCGCCCAAAGAGGCCCGTGAGCGCATCGGCTACCATCTGATTGACATAGTTGAACCGAGTGAGCCGTTCAGCGTGGGGACGTTTCTCGACTTGGCTCACCAGGCAATAACCGAGATAAAAGGCCGAGATAAGCCGATAATAGCTGTCGGCGGCACAGCCCTGTACATAAAGGCGCTTTTGTATGGCCTCTTCGAAGGCCCGGGAACCGATGAGCAGGTACGCACTGAATTGCGAAAAAGAGCGAAGGCCGATGGTCTGGAACAGCTTTACTGCGAACTGCAAAAAATCGACCCGACAGCCGCCGAGCGGATTCACCCAAACGATTCCAAACGTATAATCAGGGCGTTGGAAGTCCACAAACTCACTAACAAGCCAATTTCAGATTTTCAGCAGCAGTGGAATAAAACTACGAGCCACGACTGGACGATAATCGGCCTGCGAAGAGAAAGAGCCGAAGAAAATAAAAGGATTAACGCAAGAGTGAAAAGAATGGTCGAGCAGGGTTTTGTTGAGGAGGTTAAATCGCTTTTGGCAGAAGATAAGCCGATGAGTAAGCAGGCCCGCTGCGCAATCGGCTACGCTGAAATTACAGATTATCTAAATGGTAAAACAACTCTTGAGGGGGCTATTGAACTCATAAAGAAGAACACCCGGCGGTTAGCCAAGCATCAACGGACGTGGTTCAGGACTTTCAGGAACGTCCACTGGCTCGACATCGAGCCGAAAGAATCCGCCGAGGAAATCCTCAAGCACACAATAAGATTACTGAACAACGTTGAATAATCAGGTTAGACGGTTTGTAGTTGGCGCTGGGCACGCAGAACCGAAGCGGCATCACCCAATACAAGCTGTTTTATCAAGCTGGCCGGTACCAGAGTAATGCCCATACTAAATACTTTCTCCTCGACCATCGAGGCAATCATCCTGGCGGTCTGCCGACAAAAGCTGTGCTTTGTTACGAGGTCGGCGACTATCCTGGACTTGTCCCAGCGAGACCGGCTGCCTGATTCTTCATCGCCGGCAAGCTGTTCGACATCAGCCAGTTCCTGAATATCCGCCGAGATAACTTCGATACGACAACGCTTAAGCTTGCGCTCAAAGTGATGCTCGCTAATGGCGACAGCAGCTTCCTCGTATCCCGTGGTCGTCAAAGCCGCTTTGATTATGGACAATATCTCGCTGGTAGTTACAGCTCTGCGGTTCTGACTGTGATAAAGAAAATACGTTACCACATCCGCAATCTGCTCGGCAACGCAAATGTCCGGCTGACCAATCCCATTGAGAGCGTTACCGACAGCCCCGATGACTTTGGTGTGCAGATACTCCTCGACAGTACCATCGGCCTTTATGACTTTAAGCTGCCATTTAATCCCCACCTTTTTGCCTCCCTGCGAAACGACTAAAAACTCAAAGCTCTTTTATCCCTCGAATAGCTCCGGCTGGCCGGCGCTCTCGGCCTGCTGGATAACATTAGTAACCTCCTCAATCAATTCGCCTGCATCCTTGAAGTCGCGATAGACACTGGCAAAACGGATGTATGCGACCTTGTCAACCGTGCGCAGATGCTTCATTACGCTCTCACCGATAAAGGCCGAAGAAACCTCCTTATCGAAATTGTGGAATATATCCTCCTCCACTCTGTCGGCTATCTGCTGAATTTGCTCTGCCGGGACTTCCCTTTTATAACAGGCCTTCTGCAAACCGCCGATGACCTTATCCCTGTCATAAGGGACACGCAGGTTATCCTTTTTTACCACATAGAGCTTAAAACTTTCACCGACCTTTTCATAAGTGGTAAAGCGCCTCCCACAGGCCAAGCACTGACGCCGACGTCTGATTATCCTGCCGGAATCGCTGGAGCGCGAGTCGACGACCTTATCTTGATTCTCCTTGCAAAAGGGACATCTCACAAACCAAGCCCACCTTACTGCCTGTTTATCCGGACATCAAGAACTCTTTGCAAACCATAATTGGCGATACCACATCTCACCGCACCGGATATTCTAAACCCAAGATATAGTATGTCAAAAAAAAAGTCGCAGAATCCCGTGAACAACTCGAATCTGAAGCTGTTAAATTTTATTTTGGACGGTCTCAATTTACGACAGGATAAGCATTAACGGGAATAGTTTTAAAAAACTCACAGCGTTTTCTGCCGGTGTTTTTTTGTAAAAAAAGTCCCTGCGCATTGCGCGCAGGGACTCACTCGGAAAGAAACTTATATGGCCCCCCCAATAGAAACATTATTTATTATCTACTATTTATTTTCCAGTTACTCTCTTCTCGGCTTCAACCAAATAAAGTCTAACATAAAAAACACGAAAGGCAAATCGAAACATCCACTTTTTGACTTCTGCAACAACCACGCAAATCCGTATCTCGGCATGCGGAATCCTCCCAGCACTTAAAAACTTCAAGTGCGGGGGGCGTTTCATCCGGATGGGGATGGTTGTCCCGACCAGTCGGGACGACGTAAGCCCCCAAGTTCATCCTGGGAGTTAAAACCCCCAACATAAAGTTGGGGGCTTATATTCAAACTATAGAGACAAGTAGGGTGTGCAACTTGTTTGCACACGCTGACCACTGTTCATTATTCAATCGGACTTTTCAAAAGTGAAAGGTTTTGTCCCCGGCCTGGGTTCAGCGAACCTGCTTAAATCCATTTCCTCCCCAGTAACCCTATAGCGTTTGCGAAAACGCTGCGGCATATCCGC
>QNBZ01000117.1 GCA_003644295.1 Planctomycetota bacterium | reverse complement strand
TTTCTTCCATAACACAGGTTTCCGTCCAAGGCATAATTAACCTCCTTTCGGAGGCAATTATAACTAACAACTGTTACCCATGTCCTTAGCATAATCTGTAACCTATGTTATCGGTTTGTACCGGTTAAAACCCCCAACATAAAGTTGGGGGCTTATATTTTCACTTTAGGCACTTTTTGTCGTGGCTCTGCAATCCCCAAGCTTACCGCTGTGAAAGCGGGTGCTGCGCTTGAGGCTGCCACCCAGGATTGAACCATACCGAGATTTACCGTTATGGTAAATACTTACCGGAATTGTAAGCTTCGCCTAACCACCTCTATTTTCATCGCTTACATCAAAATCAGCAAGATAGTGTTACCATAATGGTAACTGCCCAAAAGCCAGGCCAAGAGCCGGGATATAAATTTTTATCTTCGTAATCCCATTTCACCTGCACACTTACAGCATCCCTTCTTAAAACAAACCGTGCCTGGCACAGCCGTTGTACTACTTCACGGGCATAGTTGCAAAAACTGAGGTTCTGAGGTTTATCTTACGGACAGTCCTAAGAGGAGGAGACATTCAACTATGCGGGCAGTTGTTGCGAACGTGTTGACGGTTGGCGTTGCTGATAAGAGCGGCATCTTAGAGGAACTGCCAATTCGACTTCTTGTAATGGATACTGGCACTGAAGCAGTTCGCTGCTTACGCAGTGAAAGAATAGATACGGTAGTAAGTCGGTGGGAACTCGCAGATATGCCGGACGGCTTGCTTCTTAGAAAGCTTATAGCTGCAAAACCGGCGATACCAACGATAGCGTTTATAAGCCCCGGCGACTACAGCCAGGAGATAGCAGCCCGAGGGCTGGGTGTATCAGCTATTCTCAGCGAAGATGTAGATGATGAGTATTTTCGTGAAGTTCTCTGCGAGCTTTTAGGTATTTGCACAGTCGTAAGTGTGAAAGCAACAAATGAGCAGCACAACGCAGAGTTTGGTAGTGATATTGAAAAGTTAAGAATTCTTTGAATTACACTTTCTCCTCCTTCAATCAAGCTGGGTTTGACAATCGAGCAGTGAACAAGCCAAGCCCGGCGGAGAACAAACGCTGCACAATAGTTGCGGCGATTGAGATAGCAAATAAACAAGTTTTGCAGAATTTAGGAGTCGGCAAAGAACACTGGCCGGTCTGATGTCGGCTCCGGTTATTGCTTTTGTGGCCAGTGAGAAATTTAAGAAAAACAAAGTTGCTGCGAACGGTTCACAGCAAAAAGAAAAATCATTTAGGAGAAACAAAATGAAACGGTTAATTTTAACAACCTGTTTGTGCGTGTTGTTTGCAAGTACGGTCGCACTGGCAGACTGGGACCCTGGCGACCCTGCCAAGTGGATTCAACTGCCAGACCTGACACCAACTGGCATCGATGTCTGGAATGATGGCTGGGAGAGAAGCATTGCGGACGACTTTCTGTGCACATCAAAAGACCCGATAACGGACGTCCACCTCTGGGGTTCCTGGTTAAATGATGAACACGATGCATTCCTCAGCCGAATCCGGCTCTATATTTATGACGATGATCCTGCCGGTTCAGAAGGCCCGGACCCAGAGAACCAATTTAGCAAACCCGGCGTGCTCCGCTGGGAAGGAGAGTTCACTCCCAGCGGGATAAATGTGGATGGCTCTTATACGGAGCGGGTCTATTATACGCTGCCCGGGGGTGAAGAAATGTTCTTGGATCCCCAGACTGGTGAGCAGGTGGGTACTGACACCAAGGTTTGGCAATACAACATCGACATTAATCCGGATAAGGCCTTCGTCCAGGAAGGAACCATTGATGAGCCACGGACTTACTGGCTCGAAGTGATGGCGTTTCCAGAGTGGGAGAACGAAGACTACGGCTGGAAGACCCGTGCCCTTCAGGATGGCCACTTTATGGATGACGCAGTGTACAAGGACGCTGCCGGAGATTGGGCACCGCTTGTATATCCGGACGGCCACCCGTACGAAGGGATGAGCATCGATATGGCGTTTGTAATCACGCCTGAGCCGGCAACTATTGCTCTGCTCAGCCTGGGTGGATTGGGGCTGCTTCGCAGAAAAAGAAAAGCATAAGTGTTTAGAAAATCAGGGCTGGCCTTGGCCTAAAAATCCGGTCTCAAGCCAGCCCTATTTGCTCTTTGCTCTTGCAGCCAGCCAGTGAGAAACTTGAGAAAAACAAAGTTGCTGCGAACGCTTCGCAGCAAAGAAAGAGAGAATTTTTTAAGGGAGAAAACTAAGATGAAAAAGTTAACCACAATTTGTGCCTTAGTGGGAGTGTTGCTAACAGCAAGCGCTGACGTGAAAGCTACTGTTCTTTCACTCAACTTCGATGGTGCAGATGGCGCTACAACAACAGTCGATTCATCACCCAACGGCCATACGCCCATAAATTTTTTCGGCAATGCGCAATTGGATACTGCTGAGAAAAAATCGGGCAGTGCATCTTTACTATTAGATGGTAGTGGCGATTACTTAACGATTGCCGATAGTCCTGATTGGGACGTACTCGCAGATGCCGCTGATGACTGGACAATAGATTTCTGGGTTCAACAACACAGCTACGGTTATCAGTATTATCTGGGCCAACGTCAGGGTGGTACGCAGCGATGGGCTATATACTACGAGAATGGGTTGGGATTTTATAGTGGTTTCGGAATAAGTTTGGCTCCTGCTGAACCGATTTCAGATAGCGACTGGCATTGGATAGCATTTTGCAAAGTTGCTGATGAATATGCTATGTACAAAGACGGCCGACAGATTAACTATACCAAAACCAGCGCTGTCGGAGATATTACCGGCATATTGGAAATAGGTACATACGCTACGATGTATTGTTTCGATGGCCGTATGGACAAACTAAGAATAACTCACAGCAACACTTTTGATGCCTCTCCAAATGAATACAAAACAGATACCATCGTATTTCACTCTCCCGAGCCGGCGACAATTGCGCTGCTGGGACTCGGCGCATTGGGTCTGCTTCGCAGGAAACGTAAAATGTAACGTAATCAACAGCTTTGAAGTGCTGAGCGATATCTGCCCAACACTTCAGGTCATGTAAAAAATATTCTTTTGGAGAGTTATTTGATGAAGAATAAAATGATAACAATTTGTGCAGTAATTGGGTTGATGATGTGTCTCGCCAGCAGCGCTGTTGCTACGACAATCGCCACCTTCGCCGACCCCTCTGATGATGGAGACAATCCCCTGTTCACCGTTAATATGGCAAACAAACTCCTTACCGGCGGCTGGGGTGATGACAAAACCGGCCTTACGCTGGTCGTGTACAGTAGCCCTGCATCCACTTTCGAGAATGCTTTCTTCACAGCTACCGATGTAAATATTACGGACACTGTTGATCCGTGGCGAGGATACAAAACCGAAGGTGGAACTATCAAGTTCTTTGCGGATGGAGCCGACCCCAATGTCGAGCCACTGGTTCAGATTGATTTTGATTCGGGTTGGGTTTCGCTCTTCGGCTATGGGGCATCGAACAAGTTCAGCGCCGATGGTGTTACCATAAGCGGCTCAGAAATTGACATTTCACTTACAGAAGAGGAATTTGCTTTTAGCTTTGCCAATCACAGGCCGTTATCCGGCAGCTGGAGCAACGGCTATACAGCCACGGCGGCATTCACATCGTCAGCTCTTCCCGAACCGGCAACTATTCTACTGCTGGGTATAAGCAGTTGCTTCGTACTACCACGAAGAAAAAGAGGAAAGTAGAAGGAAGTGTCTTAATTCAATGGATTGAGCACTTGTGCCTGCGAAAGCAGGTAAAACAAAATTGCTGCGAACGGTTCGCAGCAGAAAAAATTGAAACGGGGAAACAAAAGAAATGCGGCAGGGTCGTCAGGGAAATGCCGCCACTGCCGTTGAGGTAGTGATGAAAGCAAATCAGGAGGCAAAATGATAAAGACAGGAGAAATCTGTGCGATAATAGCTGTTTTAACCCTTGCGTTCACAGCAGAAGCTGCCCCCCTCGCGATGCAACATACCGGCAATGAAAACATCCGGGACGATGGGCTGCTCGCAGCACTCCGCATTGAACTGCCGCAGAATACGCTGGGCAGTCCGTTAACTTACGATGTAGTTATGCCGGAAGAATGGCAGAAGCCAGCCGACTTTCTCGTCTGTTCCATAGACGCCAAAGAAGCCGTCTACCTCACCGAGTTGTGGCAGAGATTTTTTGAGAACGACAGGGAAGGCAACAAACCGTTTACCAGCCGGCAAGAAAATAACGCCGACGTCTTTGCGACGGCTGTATGGGAGATTATTTACGAAGACCTGCCCTGCCCCCCCGCCAGATGGTAACGAATGATTGACTAACTAAATTCAAGGGAGAAAACTAAATGAAAAAAGAAACATTAACACTTACAACATTTTTCATCTGCGCTGCGTTGACTTTCAGCGCGGCCAGCGTCCGTGCAGATGCAATCTCAACAAGTCAAGCTTGGATTGACTGGACATCGCTGGTGATAAACGGAGATATTACATGGACTGATAAAGGCAGTAAGTCATACGCCTGGGCGGAAGACGAAACCGGCTGGGATGAAGACCTTCAGGAAGAACAGGGATGGGTGGATACATACGCTTATGCCTCGGTATATCATTCTGCTTACGGTGCAGAGGGCCTGGCATCCACCGATGATAGCGTTTTGTACGAAGATGTCTCTGCGGTCGCGGATACCAACATAATGTGGGCATCCTCTGAGGCAGACGCGTATCGCCGGGGAGATTTCACTGCAAATTCGGCTGGATGGATAACAATTTCAGCCGACCATTTCCTCTGGCAGGAGTTGTCCACGGAGAATGAAGGTGAATGGGCAACGGGCCTGGCAGTAGCAGAATTATACTTAATGAATGAATGGGATACGTATCCTACCTGGGATTCTGCTGAGCTTTACAACGAAGTGTTTGATGGTAACTCTATATCCGATTCGGCAACCGGTACGTTAACGGTATCGGTCTGGTTTAATGCGGGTGATGGAGGATGGTTTGACGTCGGCGTAGGGAATAAGGCGGACGTGCTAATTCCCGAACCGATGACGGTAGTTCTGCTCGGCCTCGGCACCCTGGGATTGATTCGGAGGAGGCCGGTTGTATGAAACCCTTCTGTTTAGGAGGAAAAAATAATGCAGACAAAAACAATGAGGATTTACGCAGTAGCGATTATCTTGGCTCTGGCATTCGCAGTAGAGGCCGCTCCTCTCGGCACTATTGATATAGAGCACATCG